>CBDUSG010000030.1:0-12953 GCA_965369575.1 uncultured bacterium
CAGTCATGTCCAGGTACCAGATGCCGTTGCGAAACACGCCGACTTCGTCTGTACCGTCGCCGTTCCAGTCGCCCGCAACCGGGGTGTCCTCAGGCAATCCGAAGCCAAAAGCGGAGTCGCCGTCATCCCATCCATTATCGCCGTCGATATCCAGGTAGTAAATGCTATTTTGAAACACGCCGACTTCGTCTATGCCGTCGTCGTTCCAGTCGCCCACAAGCGGCGTGTCCCCTGTCGTTCCAAAGCGGAAGGTCGAGTCGCTGTCGTCCCAAGCATGGTCGCCATTCATGTCCAGGTACCAGATGCTATTTTGAAACACGCCGACTTCGTCTATGCCGTCGCCGTTCCAGTCACCCACAACCGGGGTGCCCTCAGGCAATCCGAAGCCAAAAGACACGTCACTGTCTTCCCACGCGTGATTGTCATTCGTATCCAGATTCCAAACGCCTTCGCGAAAAATGCCGATGCTGTCGATCCCGTTCCCGTCCCAGTCACCCACGACCGGCATATCTTCTGCCGATCCAAAATTAAACCGGACGTCGCCGTCATCCCACTTGCGATTGCCATTCGTATCCAGGTGCCAAATGCCATCACGAAAAAATCCGATTTGCCGGGGCGCCTGTAGCATGCGCGATGACATTGCGGCTTCGGGAGCGTTCTTATAAGCGCCCATATCCCGCAAATACCATCTCTCGCCCAAATAAATATCGGTTCTCTCGTGAACATAATAAGCCCTGGCATACAGCAAGTACTGAGCGTCCTGAGGAATAGGGCGAAAGCCATCAAAATAAGAATACAATGAAATAATCGTTCTGGTTAAACCTTTGCCGAAAAGCGGGTATTCATACGAACCAGCGGGGAGACAGATCGCCACCACAGCATCTTTTGGCACCAACTTCTCATATTTCCTCAAAGGTGCATAATAGCGAGGCTTGTTTCTTGTCAGTTGGCCCAATCTATCCATGCTGAAGATAGATTCTTTTGACTTTTCTATGAGAGGATCGGTGTTGTAGGGCACCCGGAGCACGGCGCCGTTTACTCGAAATAGAACTGCCGTCCACGCCGACAGACATCCCAGAAAAACTATAAAAACGAAATATGTGTAGATCACCTTGCTTTGCCTGCTCGTCAGGCAGCACCCGATAACCGGTGTCGCGAATATTGCCGCAATCATGAAGCGCCTCCCGCGCCAAGGATCATAAAAGCCTGAGTAGGACTCCACAAGCAGATATAAAATGGCTGCAATTGAGAGAGCCCTTCCCGCGGGCGATTTTATTATGCCGACGGCCGACAGCAACACAATGATCCATATCAAGCCGAAACCCAGAACTCCCCAGTATGAAAAATCTTCATGACTCACCGGTGCTTTGCCATAATGAAAGCGACCCCTGACTGCCTCTGTTGTTTCCAGATCAATCCCCAGCGAACGTATTGCCGCCGCCGGAAAACTCCTCACGTACACCTGCGCTTCCCGTATTCCCTCCACCGGCAGCATACCGTCGAAAGAAAAAAACTCAAACGCGTATCGCAGCGCGTTCTTTGACCCGTTCTTCATAATATAGCCGACTGATTCTCCCTCAAAAGAAACGGTGCTCCTGACACTTTCAGGAAATATTGGATGACCAAAGAGCGTATAATTCTTGACGTATCCGGAGGGCAGAGCAAAAACCAAAATGGCAAGAAGCGTGGAGACTACGAGTATGGCCAGATTATGAAACATCGGCCCTATGGATGTCCACGGCCTTGCGTGTAAGGCATATATTCCAAGAGCCAATAATGAAGGAAAAGCCAGAAGAGCCGAAGCTTTAACGCCGATCACAAGCCCCATATTCACTCCGGCCAGGAAAAGGTATTTTCTTTCGCGCGTTTCCCTGAATGCGAAAAACAGGTACGCCACGGCGGCGATATAGGCGGTTATAAGCATGTCATTCTGTGTAGTGACGGATTGCATCAGGCAGTCGACAAGGAGCGCAAAAACTGAAGAGGAAAGCAAGCTTGAGACGACATTATTGCCGATCCTTCTCGAAATTCCGTAGACAGAAAATATGGCGATCCAGTATGAGATAAACTGGACAAGCTGCATCATGTTCTCATTTCGACCCGTGACAAGGTAAGTATAAATCATCAGCAGGGTGGAGTTCTTGGGATGGACGACCTGGCACCAATAGCTGGCATGGTAATAATTGAGATTCCCATGTTGAATATAAAAGGCAACTCTGGGAAGATGAAAAGTCATGCTATCATCATTATGCGGAGCGGAAAAGAGGACCACGGCCAGGTTGACCAGGCCGAGCAAGGCTATTGTCGCTAAAGGTGGTACAAGCAATGTCTTTTCAAACAGGGAGAGCTGCGAATACCAATTTCTCAGGGCCGAGATGTTCGGCATGCGAATCCCTTGGAAGCATATCCTACGCAATTCTCGGTTCGATAGGATGATCGCAAGAATTACGGACAGGCCAGACAAACTGAGAATAGACCAGCAGGACAGTTTGTCCAGGGAGCTTATCGATGACAGCAGATATCCCGTGGCAATAACTTGCCCGGTGAACGCGGTGAAGCAGAACAGCATAGATTCAACTGCGCCGGACGGCTTAAGAACGCGACTGATCAGGAGAGATGAGATTATTACCGCTGAAAGCGTGAGCGACGCATAAAGCGCTTCCATTAATTCGTTATCTCCCAATGAGAAGTCTTAATCGGAATTTCCCAGATGAACTCGCACCCACGACCACCGTGGGCCTTTCGATGACTCTATCATGTTTTCGGACATTCCACGAGTTCTTCTCCGGCTTGGCAAGGGTGTATTTGCCTGCCGTCGGATAAGAATTGTGCCCGAAACGGCCTTCATCCGGGCGCCTGGGACACTTGCGGGCAGACCGCCTCCCTCGCCCCCGCGTCCTCCCGCCATTTCGTCGGGTGCTACAGTCATGTTGGCATCGGTTCCCGTGGCCTGAGCCGGCGATGCAGACGATGAACGGATACTCTGCAACCCTGATCGCCGGGATCACGCAGCGCCGGCCGGGATCGATGTTGTGCTGGAGGGCTGTAAACCCCATGATGTGGAGCCGCGCGTGTCCGGCGGGGCCCTCAAATATAGAGTTTCACCGTTTTTATTTCAAACGGGCGAAATGAGAGCTTTATTGCGTTCTCCTCGGAGGCGAGCTTCGAGCCGGTTGTCTCTATGAGGTTCGTTGCCTCGGCGCGTTTGACCGAAAACGAGGTCTGCAGTCGCGCGGTCGTTTTCTTGCCCGTGGTCTCATACAGTCTGACCACAACGGCGTCCCCGTCCTGCGCCTTCTTGAACGCGGAGATCACGATGTTGTCCTTGTCGACCGACAGGTACGAGCGCCGCCGCTCGGTGGGCGCTTCGTCGTAGAAGAACGTCATTGTCGGTCTGGCCAATTGTCTGCCCCACAGATGGATGCCGTTGTCCTGCCACGCGCCCTCGTACGAGGTGAGGCTGAACGAGTAGCTGTGTTTGCCGATCTGCCGGTATCTGTCTCCGAAGAAAAAGCCGCTGGAGGCGTTTGTCCACAGCAGCGGGAAGGCGGGCGTCAGGGTGAAGTCGACCATCGGCCAGCTGGTCGCGACGGCCAGACCTTTTCCGCCGTCCTCGAAGCACAGCCAATCCTGCACGCCGCGCGTCCTGAATTTGACGGGCATGTTTTCGTCGATCCAGAAGTCGCTGATCTCGTCTCCGTCGCGATGGACGCCGAAAGGAACGCTTATGTATTTCTGCCCGCCCATGAGGGCGTTCGGCATTTGCATGTAGACGACGGCATCCGGCCGGCCCTGCCAATCGAGTTCGACGCTCAGGTCGACCCTCTTGATTCCTTCGTAGAGCACAATCTTCTGGCGGCGATTGGACCCCATAAATTCCCCTTCGGCAAGCAGCGATTTCGAAAATGCGCCGTCTCTTTCGATCCTGACCGAAGCGGGATTTTCCGAGGCGCGCCATATGTCGACCGTCGGGTCGACCGATTCGCCGGTGCCCGTGTTGTCGCGGTCCTCGAAAAAGCTTCGGTCGGGAACCGTGAGGCGCAGGCCGATTCCGAAAAGCTCGAACATGCCGAACTCGAAATCGAACGGCCCCTCCGACGCGTCGAACCTGCCCGCCAGCTCGAGGCCGAGTTCCTTGTCGTAGAGGCTCTTGATATAGCTTCCGTCCTCGGAGAATTCCGCGCGGTAGAATTCGTTCTCGATCGAGGCGCCCTCGCGCCGTGTTTCGGGCTCGGCCTGCACGGGCTCCATTATCGGTTTAACGTAGTACGTCGAGTAGCCCATCGAGGGCAGGTCGCGCCCGAGGAATTCCACCCTGGCGCGGTCGATTGTGCCGTCCTCATGCTTTTCCTTCACGTCGGCGTCGAATGGAACGGCTCTGTCCTCGCCGTCGACCATCTCGATCGCTTCCAGACCCGGGATTGAGCAACTGATTTCGACCGATACGACGTCGGTCCTCTCCCATGCCGCGGGATTGTGCACTATGACGGCCAGTCGCTCGGGGCTCTCCTCTTTCGGCAGCGAGTACGACAGGCCTTCCACGGCCTCCTCGACCAGCTTCTCGCAGCTGCGGAGCGCATCCTTCGCAAGCTTTTCCTTGTACTCGTCGCCCTCGGCCCCGTGGCTTTCCTTGTTCCTGCCGCCCCAGTTGTGGTCGGAGACGAGAAGCGAGCGTCGCCAGCACGAATCTATCTGAGCGGCCGCATACAGTTTGAAATTGTCGCGGTCGATGCACCGCATCGCGAAAAACGATTCGGCTAGCGGGAGCAGATTGTGGATTCTCTTCATTGCGCGTGTGGTCTCGGCCTGAAGAGCGTGCACGACGACCCAGAGGTTGGGCATGTCCCCCGAGCGGCGAGACGATTTTTTTACGCGGACCTTTTTGACGGCCTCCTCCATAGTTGAAACGATCAGCTTCGGCCGGTCGTAGTTCTCGTTCCAGCGCTCGACGATTTCGGGCAGCGAGAGATTCGGAAGCGTCATGTCGTCGCCGTCGGGGATAATCAGGTCCGCGCCCGCGTAATCCGCGGCTGCGGCCTCGAGTTCGGCGGGCAGGTTCTTCTCGGTCTGTTCGAAATCGACGCCGAGCTTGCGCCAGTATGACCAATTGTAGGGGATGCACAGCGTCGGAATCTCCGATCCGTCGGGGCCGACCCATTGGAACCAGCCGCGCGGGCCGCGGGTGATGACGAGCGTCTCCATGCCCGCGCTCCTCACGAGCTGCGGCATCTGGAGTGTGTGCCCCGGAACGTCGAATTCCTTGGCTATCGCGGGGGAGTAATCGAGCGCGCTCCCGAGCCATCTCGTGCCCAGATAGAAATTGCGGGCGACTGCCTCATCCGAGAGGGCGTCGGCATGGGCCGAGACGAACAGGCCGCCGACGTCGAGCCGGCCCGACTTGAGGAGGTCTTTTATGGCCTCCGTCTTTTCCGGGAATTTTTCGAGATAGGCCATGAGCCCGGCTGTAGTCTCGTATGAGAACTTGGAGCCGGGTGTGGACTCACACATCTCGATCACTGAGTTTATGATTTCCTCGTTGCGCTTGCGACACGCCTCGGGCGAGTCCCACCACGTGGCGTCGGCGTGCGAGTGATTTACGAAGTAGACGAATTTGTATGAGGTATCGAGTTTCTTTGCCATTGTTTTTTGAGTTCCTTCGATTTCAGAAAATCTTTTTGCTGTCCAACAGGATTGTTACGGGGCCGTGATTGACGAGTTCGACTTCCATCGTCGCCTGAAAAATCCCCCCGGCCGCAGGGACGCCCGACCGCCTGAGCGAATCGATGACTCGCTCATACAGCAGTTTCGCCTCGTCCGGATCGCCGGCGTTGATGAATGAGGGGCGCCTCCCCTTGCGGCAGTCGGCGAAGAGGGTGAACTGCGAGACCACTAACGCCGAGCCCTCGATGTCGCGCACGGAAAGGTTCATTTTCCCTTCCGCGTCCTCGAAGATGCGGAGATTCGATATCTTGTCGGCGATGTATCGCGCGTCGTCCTCGGAATCGTCCTTGCCGACGCCGAGCAGCACGAGCAGCCCCTTGCCGATATCGGCGACGGTTTCGCCCTCGACGCTCACGCTCGCTCTGGCGACCCTTTGAATGACGGTTCTCATCCGATTGATAACTTTCCGCGGCCTACTTGGTCGTCATGACATAGACGCCGCCCCAGTCGTCCGGCGGCGGGGATTCCATGTATTCCCTGCATCTCTTGATGTAGGTCGCCGAGGGTCCGTCGTCGGGCCTGATATCAAGCGCTTGCTGGAACGCCTTTATGCCGGCTTCCCAATCTTTTTTCTTGTAGGCCTCGAGCCCCGCCGAGTAATGGTCGATGACCGATTTCATTTCGTCGGGGAGCCCGTCGTCCGCGCGCGCGAGGACTTCATGGATTCTTACGGGCTCGCTCTTTCCCTTGACCCTGATCAGGTCTATCTCGCGCGAGACGATTTCCGACTTGCACTGCTCGAGCGTGAATTCGCTGATCATTATGTCGGTCGAGTACTGCTTGTTGACGCCCTCGAGGCGTGAGGCGAGGTTGACGGCGTCGCCCATGACGGTATAGTCGAACCGCGTGCGCGAACCCATGTTGCCGACGACCATCGGCCCGGTGTTGACGCCGATCCTGGCGGTGAGTTCGGGTCGGCCCTCTTCCTTCCATTTTTCCCGCATTTGCCCGAGCCTGTCCTGCATCTCGAGCGCGGTAAAGCACGCCCTTGCCGCATGATCGGGGAAATGGATGGGCGCGCCGAAGAAGGCCATGATCGCGTCGCCCTCGTACTTGTCGAGGTTGCCGTAGTGCTTGAGCACTATATCGGTCATCTCGGTGAGGTACTCGTTCAACAGCGCTACCAATTCATGTTCGTTAAGTTTTTCGGAGATCGACGTGAACGAGGCGACATCGGAGAAAAAGGCGGTGAGGTCCATTCTCTTACCGCCGAGCTCGAGCATGTCAGGGTCCTTGGCTATCTGTTCGACGACGGCGGGATTCATATAGTGCTCGAAGGCGCTCCGAATAAATTTCCTTTTCTTCTCGGCCGTGTTGAATTTGTACCAGACGATGGCCGCGTCGGTCAGAAGAACGATGCCGGCCGGTCCGACGATTTCTATCCAGAAACGCCGGTTTGCAAACAGCCAATAAGCGAAAAGGAGGTAGGCGACGAGAAAAAGGAGCGTGAACAGCGAGCCTCTGATCGACGTGCGCGTCGAGAGGACGTATCCCACGAAAAGCCCGATCGCCAGAAAAAGCGGCAAGCGCCATGCTGCGGGCATCGGTGTTATGAACTGGTCGGTCACGATAGTGTTGAACACGTTTGCGAGCGCGCCTACCATCGGATAGCGTGGACTGAAAGGCATGGGATTGAGGTCGTGCGTGCCCGCAGCGGTGAGTCCGTAAAAGAATATCCCGCCCCTCAGGTCCTCGAACGAGAGCGTCTTTTCTTCGAGGATCACCGGCGGCAGGAAGTAAAGCGGTCTGTCGGCCGGCCGGGGGCCGCCTCTGGCCGTCACTTGTCTGATGTTTACGTGGTAGTTCTCGGCCGTCTCCTCCGAGACACCCAGTTCGTCCGCGGCCTCTTTGACGGAGGCGCCCGGTTTTTTCGAAAGCA
The DNA here is from genome assembly GCA_965369575.1 of uncultured bacterium. Taxonomy (GTDB): domain Bacteria; phylum Abyssobacteria; class SURF-5; order SURF-5; family SURF-5; genus CBDUSG01. The sequence goes on from CBDUSG010000030.1 coordinate 7,601, forward strand.
GCTCGAGCATGCCCATGTGCAGGCGGACGTTTTCGAAGACCTCTATTTGCCCCTCGTATAGTTCGAGATTATCTTCGGGCGCCATCCCGAACAAGGAAGTGAATACGGACGGCTCGAAATTTTCCATTTCTCCGGCTTCCAGCAGAGTCTCGTACCTGTGAGCGCCGTACAGGGATGCCGCATACTCGGCCGAATCGGGTGCATTCGGGAAGGCGCCGCGAATGGCGCCGATAAGCTCGCCGGGTCTCTGGAATATCGAGGGGCCCATGCCTGCGAGAAGAGCCTTCATTTCCTCGAGCGTGCGCAGTTCGGCAAGCCTGGTCAATGACGCGTACGGAAAATGCTTGAATGTGTCCTTGTAGTCGCCGGCCCAGTTGATAAGCATTTCGCCCCTGTCATTGATTGGAATCCGCAAGTCCTTCTTCGAACCGTCGGGCATGTAGGCGTTCGGTATCTCGAGGTATTCGCCCGGTCTGACTTTCAGGTTTTTCAGCGGCACCTGAAGGTAGTCGCATGCCATCGCCAGTCCGATCGAGGGGAAAAGATATGTCTGATCGCCGCTCCCATCCCGCGGGTAATCACATCGGATGAGGGTGGGGTATTTTCGGACCACGCCGTCGGTCTCGCGCCTTATCTGCGCGAAGCCCACGCCGCGTCCGGTCTCGATCAACTGGGGGATAGGGACGGCCTGCGGCGCAATAGCCTGCAGTATGGAGCCGACTTCATTTTTATCTGCGGGAATGTATAGATGCTCCATCTTCGCCATATGCGCGAAGTTTTTCCAGGCAAGCTCGTCATAGCCGGAATATGCGAATTTGGGCGAATCCTCGTTCTTCTCCTCCTCGTCGAGCACGAATGTGGTGCCCCAGTAGACGTTTCCCGCCCTTTTGGCGGCCTTTGCGAGTTCGGCGTCATAGTCTCGAAATGCCGCATGTACATCTTCGACGCTGCGCGCGCCCGCGATATCGGCCGGGCGCAGGAGTTGCTCGCTTTCCTCGGAGAAATATATGTCGAACCCGAGCAGTCCGCCACTGCTGCGACGGACCACGTCGATGATTCGGGCGTGCCTTTCGCGTGTCCAGTCCTGCCACCTGCCTTGTTCCGCGAGCGCTCTGTCGTCAATATCGATCGTGGCCAGATCGGCATTTGTCAAGATCGGGGGCCGCAGGTTGAAACGCGCATCGAGCGAGAGGAGTTCCATCCGCTCGTAGGGAGACGTCTGGGCGAAAGCGAAAAAGATCAGGCTGACCGCCAGGGCGGCGGCCATCTCTATCAATTTATGCCGGGTATCTTCGGACATTTTCGGACTTCCGATAATGTTGACGGCGATTTCCCATCTGAGATTACAAGGGCAGAGGCAACGGGGTTTCTCGAGAAATGATTATACACGCGCTGTCGTTGTTCGTCCACAAAAAAAGCGGGAAGCACCGAAGTCTTCCCGCTTCACGGTCACGAATATTGGGGGCGGATCAAGGGAAAACCATCTCGAGCTTTCTTGCGACATCCTGATCGGTGAGTTCGGAGACTTCTCCGGTAATGGCCTTTTCCGCGGCGGCCTCTTCCGCCGCTTTCCTGGCCAGCACCTCATCCCGCCGTGCGCGATTGCGGTCACGCGATTCGATCGTGAACATCCGCACCTGCAGAGAGGGGTCGCGCATATTGGCAAAGTAATATTCATATTCGAAAGGCAAGAACTGCTGTCTGTCGTGATGGATATTATAGCTGAAGAGGTTTATGATCGAGAACGGGATCTCTCCCCACCGCTCCGGCAAATTCCTGCGAAGCCACAGCGCGGTCCTGGCCTGATCGTCCGTCCAATCGTGAGCGCCGGGATCACCGGTACCCGTATAACCCGATTCCGGCCCGGTTATCTTCGGGATTGCCGAGCTGATTACCGCATCCGACGGCGGGGTGGTCACGCATCCTGAAATGACGAGAGCAACGGCGCAAATCGCGAAAAACAACTTCATCATTTTATTCTGCCCCCTTCTCTCCGGTGATTGCATGTGTGCACTCGTGATGCCGCCCTTTACAAAATTATACTGCAGACCCACCGATTTGTCAAACAAATTCATGTGGCGCAAGGTGTTGCAGAGTCCGCGCGGACGCTGCCGGTCCCACATCCGGTACCCGGCTCGCGGTCCGGGAACATGCCGGTCGCTCGCCTCACACGACGGGTGAAGATCACATACTGTGAACGAGGGCGAGGACGATTCTTTCCAGTGTTTTCAGCGAAAGGTCAAGGTTTCTCTTGAGGCGCACGGCTTCCGGAAGCAGTTTTGGCCTTCGGGCGAAAAGGGCCAGCGCTTTGGCGGGAAGCAGCTTGCCGTAAGGATCGATGATCGTTCCCAACTCCGGCGGAATCCTGTCTGCGGATGTGTCCGAAATCGTGCGCAGCGCCAGCATCGGAGTGCCGACTTCCTCGGCCCATGCCGCAACCTGGGCCGTTTCCATATCGACGGCGACGGCGCCGTGCTTCGATGCCAGGTCTTGCTTGGCCTTGACGGTTGCGGCGACTTCGGGCGTGGTCACGGTCGCTCCCCGATGGTGCCGAAAGTCGAGCTTGCTGCAGCAGTCCCTGGCGGCGCCCGTGAGCTCGCTCGAAGGCGTGTACGCCTTTTCATCCGACGCGCCGTCGACAATCCTGTCCGGTATCATTGCGTCGCCGACTCCGAGGTCAGGGCTCAGGGCGCCGGCGCAGCCGATCGAAATTACGCATTTAAGGTCGCGCAGCTCCTCAGTCGCGGCGAGTCGGCGGGCGACATTCTGCGGGCCTACTCCGCTACGGAGGACGACGATGGTCTTGCCCGCGATTTCCCCGACGACGCATCTTTTGCGCGTGAGATCGGGAGGGACCATGGCTCCGCGCAGGAAGCCTATCTCCCCCTCCATCGCTCCGATTATCGCTATCCGGTCGAGCAATCGCCACCTCCGATAATGCCTGCCCGGGCGCCCATCGGACGATATGCAGCGTGGCTATGCGTATCGCGACCGGCGGCCGAACTCATGTTTTTGATCATTCGAGACGATTCGGACGGCTCAGCCCCCTCCCGACCGATCGCGTGCGTTTGACACCCCGAGGAATCGATGGTAGCATTCATGAAATCGGTATCGAAGGTTTCAGACCCTCGCGGAGGCGCTCGTCCGACTATGCGATGCACGAAATGCAACAAAAAACTCGTGGCAGGGGCCAAATTCTGTCACGAGTGCGGCGCCGAGTTGCCGCCGGAAGTCGTCGAGAAAAGCGTAAGCTGGTATTACGATCCGGTGTTCGTGCTGCTGTCGATCTTTCTTGTGCTGGCGATCTTCGGCCTGCCACTGTTATGGCGGAGCCCACGGTTCGAGGTGTGGCAGAAGGTCGTCGTTTCCATCGTGACCGTCATCTACACGGCCGTGATCCTGGGTTTCATGTACTACCTGATATTTGTCGTCATGATTCCTTATTTCAACCGAATGACGGCCGTGCTGAATTCGGCAACGTAGCCCGAGCCATCAATCCTGCTTGCTCGCCTTTTCCTGCTCTTTGAGCTTGGCGATTCTCTGCCTCGCATCCTGCAGCTTCGGCGCCATTGGGTTAAGCTCGATATATTTGGCGTAATGTTCGATCGCCGGCTCTATTTTCCCCATGTATTCCTCCGCCACGGCGAGGTTGTAGTACGAGGTCGTCAGAGTCGGGTCGAGTTCGACCGCCTTTCGCAGGTGTTCGGCCGCTTCCTCGTGCCGGCCGTCTTCGAGCAGGCTTTTCCCCAGATAGTTCCTGAGCTCGGGATTGTCCGGGTCCATTTCGGCCGCCTCCAGCCATGTCCCGACGGCCTCTTTGATCATGGAGTTGTTGTATTGGATTTTGCCGAGTTCGAAACGGATTTTTGGATCGTCCGGATTATCCTTGACCTCCGCTTCCAGGCGCGCCAAATCGTCGCGAAGCTTCCGGATGCGGGCAATAAGCTCACGCGCGTCTTTGATGTCGTTCCGCGCGAATCCATACATGGCGACCTTTTCATAGTCTTTGATGGCGGAGTCGGGGTCTCCCGTCCGGAGATAATAGTCGGCCCTGTCGGCATAGACCTGGAGCGCTCCGAGCGATCTCGGGTTCAGCAGTTCCTCTTTTTCCCACTCGGCAAGCGCCTTTTCGGCGTCCGGCTCCGCGCGGTTCGAATTGAAATGGATCCAACCGATAGTGAAGTGAGCGTATTCGATGTCAGGGTTCACCTCGATCGCCTTCCGAAGTTCCTCAAGGGCCGCGTCCATCTCTCCCAGCTGCACTTGGACATATCCCAGACCGAGATGGTACCCGGCGACGTTGGGGTTCGCTTTCACGAGTTCCTGATACTTGCCTCTGTACTTTTCGCCCTCGTTCCTGGCCATGGCCGATCTAATGAGAAACCTGTGCGCCTGCGAATTGTCGGGATCCTTGGCGATGAGCTTTTCGGCCAGCTCCATGGCTTCACCGTGGTTGCCCTCTTGCATGAGCCGAATGACCTGGAATATGGGCGGGTCGCTCTTGGCGCATCCCACAGCCAGTAAAATGCCGATGAATAAAACTGTCCATTTCAAACCGTGCTTCATTGCTGGATCCCCTTTCACGAATAGATGCGCTGCGGAATTAAAACCGATTCAGTCGACGTGTGGCTACGAAGGGTTCTCTCCGTTCGCCCCCTTTATGAGTCGGTCGTACTCGTCTACGTTCGCCTGCATGTCCCTTTCTTTTTTGATTCTCGTAGCCTCTTCGATCTTCTGAGCGCGTATGCGTTTAAGAAACGCCTTCATCAAATCGCGGAATTTCGGATTGACCCTGCAACGGTAGCCGTCCGACAGTTGGGCGACCGACTGGATTTTGGCCTCTCCGCCGCCGATGCTTTTGGCCCAATACTGCAGCATTCGAAACACTTCTGCAACGTCGTCGGTGTCGTACTTTCGCCGCTCGGTTTCCTTCAGTTCCCGCCGAATATTCTCGATCTGTTTCTTGTTCAGCTTGACTTTCATCGCCCGCGGTCCAATCGGGAACACCGGTTCGGCGCCGCTAGCCTCCGGTCGGTGTTTCTTGTGGCTGCTTTTCTTCCGAGGTTTTTATGTGCGTTTTGGCGTAGTCCGCCCATCTCTTGTCCACGTCCGCCACCTTCTCGGTGTCACCCATGTTTTTGTACATCAGCGAAAGACTTGTGTAAGCAAGGAAAAAGCCCGGCTGCAATTCGATTGTTTTCTCCAGTTCCTCGATTGCCTTTTCGGCCTTTCCGGTATGTGAGTATGCAACGCCGAGGTTGTGCCGCACTTCGACGTCGTCGGGGCTTATCTCCAGGGCCTTCTGATAATATCCGACGGCCTCTTCATATCGTTCGAGGGCCACGAGTGCGTT
>CBDUSG010000031.1:0-12834 GCA_965369575.1 uncultured bacterium
AGGTGAAGGTCTACGTCGAGGAGATACAGAGGCTCGACAAGGCCGAGCTGTATTCGGCCGACCTCGTCGGCATCTCGACGATAACTTCGACGGCGCCGAGGGCGTACGAGATAGCCGACGACCTGCGCGAGCGTGGGGTGCCCGTCGTCATCGGCGGAGCGCATCCGACGTTTATGCCGGATGAGGCGCTCGAGCACGCCGATTACGTCGTGCGCGGCGAGGGAGAAGAGGCCATCGTCGAGCTGCTCGACGCGATTGACGGCAAGCGCCCCTTCAGCGGCATAGACGGCCTTTCATATCGCGAAAACGGAAACATCATTCATAATCCGTCGCGCGAATTATGTCCCGACCTCGACAGGCATCCCACGCCGGACTTTACGCTCATCGAGGGATTCGGCTCGGGCGCCCGCAGCCTTTTCGGGTACAACCCGATAATTCCGGTCGTCACCTCGCGGGGCTGCCCGTTCAGCTGCAAGTTCTGCACGGTGACCACGATGTTCGGCCGAGGCTATCGTTTCCGCTCGGCCGAGAAGGTGCTCGACGACATTCGGCCCTACCCCGACAGGACGATCTTTTTCTATGATGACAATTTCACCGCCAGCAAGCCGCGCACGAAGGAACTGCTGCGCCGCATGATCGAGGAGGGCCTGACGCCGCAGTGGACGGCGCAGGTGCGCGTAGACGTGGCCAAAGACGACGAATTGCTCGACCTGATGGAGGCCTCGAACTGCTACGCCGTGTACGTCGGCTTCGAGTCGATCAACCCGAAAACGCTCGAACTTTACTCCAAGGGCCAGACGCTCGACGACATGAAGGAGGGCATCAAGAAGTTTCACGAGCACGGAATACGCATCCACGGCATGTTCGTGCTAGGCTCCGACGAGGACGACGTCGGCATAATACGCGAGACGGCCCGCTTCGCCAAGCGCGTCAAGATCGACACCGTCCAGTTCATGATACTGACGCCGATTCCCGGCTCGGAGATATTCGACGAGTTCGACGAAAAAGACAAGATTTTCACCTACGACTGGCAATTCTACGACGGCCACCACGTCGTGTTCCGGCCGAACAAGATGATCCCCTTCGTGCTGCAGAAAGAGGCGGTGCGCGCGATGAAGAAGTTCTTCTCACGCGCACAGGCGCTCAAGGGTCTGATCAGGGGGGACATGCACAACTTCCTCGTCAAGGGATACGGCAACCACCTCATCAAAAGGTGGGAGCGCTTCAACAAGGAATACTACTACCAGCTTAAGCACGAGCTTTACGAAGAACTGAACGTCCACCTGCACAAGATAACCGAGCGATTCAAGCATCGCCGAATTTGGGACTAGCTCCGCTCTTCGCCGTCCGAGACGAAGGGTGAAAAAAGAGAAATCCAAACGGGAGTCCGGGGCGGCAACGCTTTGGACTTTTGTTTTGGCAGCCGTCGGCCGAGGAGATTCGCGTGACGACCAGGCATCTCGTGGTGGTCCCCCACACCCACTGGGACCGTGAGTGGTACGTGCCCTTCGAGTCGTTCCGCAAGCGTCTGGTCTCGATGATGGACCGAATGATTGAAACGCTCGAGAGCGACCCCAAGTTCAAGTACTTCGAACTCGACGGGCAAACGATAGCGCTCTCGGACTACCTCGCGATAAGGCCCGAGAACGAGCGCCGCCTGCGCAGACTCATCAAGCGCGGCCGCATAGTGATAGGCGTGTGGTACGTCCAGCCCGACGAGTTTCTCGTGTCGGGCGAGTCGATAATTCGCAATCTCCGCATGGGAATCAAGGCCGCCCGCGAGTTCGGCAGGCCCTCGATGATCGGGTACATGCCCGACCAGTTCGGCCATATTTCGCAGATGCCGCAGATCCTTGCCGGCTTCGGCATCCGCTCGGCGGTCGTTTGGCGGGGCGTCGGCGAAACCGTCGACCGCACGCAGTTTCTCTGGGAGTCGCCCGACGGAACGCGCACGTTCACCGTGTATCTTGCCGACTCATACGGCAACGGGGCCTATATGCCCCTCGGGCACAAAGCGCTCAAGAAACGGCTCGTCGACCTGATCGAAAGACAGAGCGGGTTCTGCGATATCGACAGCATCCTCATCATGAACGGGCTCGACCATCTCGGCGCGCAGGCGGGTCTCCCCGAGCAGTTGGAAAAAGCGGCCCGCCGTCTGAAGGACGTAACGCTCGAGATCGGCAGCCTGGGCATTTTCATACAACAGGCGCGCAAGCAGGCGCGATCTTTATCGGTTCACAGCGGCGAGTTCCGAAGCCCGAAAAGGGCGCCGCTGCTCCCCGGCGTAACCTCGGCGCGAGTCCGCCAGAAGCAGCGCGACTTTCGCAATTGTCGGCTGCTGGAAAAATACGTCGAACCTCTCTGCGCGTGGGCGGCGCTGTGCGGCGATGCTCGCCCCCACCGGAATTTTGTCGAGCACGCGTGGCGGCTCACTCTCCAGAACCATCCTCACGACAGCATCTGCGGCTGCAGCGTCGATGCAGTGCACGACGAGATGGAGAGCAGATTCGATCGGGTTGAACAGGTCGGCGAGTCCCTTCGCGACGATGCGCTGTCGTTTCTGAGCGCGCGCGTCGATTCATCATGGATCGACGGCGACGAACCCGCGATCTGCATGTACAATCCCACTTCGCTGCGAAGACAGTCCGTCGACGTGGAGGTCGACCTCGAGGAGCCGGACCTCGCGCGCTCGCTCAGTGACGGCCGCGGCAAGCTCATCCCTTTGCAGAAAACGGTCGGCGACCGGGAGCTGTTCATCGGAATTCAACTGCCGCCCGCGGTGGTGGCCGAGCAGGTCGCGGGAATGCATGGTCGTGAGCTGATGGGGCTTTACGTAAACAACATCCTGTGGCGGCGCGAGGGGAAAGCGCTGAATCTCACGCTCATAATGGCGCGCGCCCCGATGGGCGAAGTCGATCTCGACGAGCGCCGCAGCAAATTGCTGGAAGCGCTGGCCGAACCCGGGATCGAAACGGTGGACGTCAAGGGCGTGTCGGGAGCAAGGACTAGGCTCGTCTTCGTGGCGGAGCATCTGCCGCCGGTCGGTATCGGCGTTTACGCTCTTTCGTCGGAGAACGCGCCTGCGGCCTCCGGCGACAAGCTCAGCGCTTCGGCGAAATCCCTGGAAAACGAATACTACCTTGTCACGGTCGGCGACGACGGCGCCCTGAACATATTGGACAAAGAGTCCGGCATTGAGTTCCGCGGCTGCCTGCGGTTTGTCGACGAGGGCGACCGCGGCGATTCATATAACTTCGATGAGGTTCCGGGCGGAGAAATCCTGGAAGCAGGCGCCGGGGCGGCCGGAGTTTCGATCGTGGAAGACGGGCCGGTGAGGGCGACGCTCAGGCTCGAGGCCCGTCTCAGTATTCCCGAAAGGCTCACGCCCGAACGCGACGCGCGGTCGAGCGCACGAACAAACACGAATATTACCACGCTGGTTTCACTTTGCAATGGAACGAAGAGAATCGACTTCCACACCGTTTTCGAAAACCGGTGCGAAGACCATCGGCTGAGGGTAATCTTCAATGCGCCTTTCGCCGCGCCCAGGATTAACGTGGAGAGCGCATTCGATACGGTCGGGCGTCCCACGCGCGTCGACTCCGGCGAGGGCTGCGTCGAGACACCCGTGGGGACGAGCCCGCAGAAAACATTCTCCTGCATAGAGGACGGCTCGGCTGGAATGGCGCTGTTCAATCGGGGCGTTCCCGAGGTGGAGGCCCGCGCCGGCAAGGACGGAACGATGCTCGCGCTCACGCTCGTGCGCTCGGTCGGATGGCTCTCGCGCGAAGACCTTGTCTCACGCCCGGTCGCAGCGGGGCCGACGCTCGAGGCGCCGGGAGCGCAGTCGAAGGGCAAACACGAGTTCGAGTACGCATTCACAAGCTACGGCGGCGATTACGCCGCGGCCGGCATCGTCGGACAGGCGCACGCGTATGCGTTCCCGCCCATCGCCGCGGCCACCGACAGGCACAAGGGCAGGATAAAAGATGGCGCCTCGCTGGTCGACCCGGGCAATCCGAGCATCGTCGTCAGCGCGGTCGAGCCGTCGCAAATTTCGGGAGCATACGTCGTGAGGCTTTACAACGCAACCGACCGGGCGCAAGAGGCGCGACTGGCCTTCTGGCGCAAGGGTGTCAGAGTATATGAGGTGAACCCGCTGGAGCGCAGGCGCGGTTCGGACCCGCTCGGACGCAAAGGCGGCATATTGGCGGTGGAGTTCCGGCCCGCCGAAATCAAGACGTTGCAGGTTGTGCCGAAACAATGATTCCGATAAAAGACAGGAACCCGACCGATCTTTTCCCGATCGTAACGATCGCCCTGATCGCAGCGAACGTCGCTCTGTTTATCTATCAACTCTCGCGCGGTCTGCCGGGCTTCGAGCGGTTCACGATGGGTTTCGCGGTGGTTCCGGTCGCCTTCGCCGACGCGCCCTTCTCGCCGACCCAGCATGCGCTTGTCTTCACAAGCATGTTCCTGCACGGCGGCTTCCTTCATATCGCGGGCAACATGCTTTTCCTGTGGATATTCGGGGACAATATCGAGGATTACTTCGGCCACTTCAAGTTTGCCGTATTTTACCTGGCGTGCGGGGTTGCGGGCACAATGGCGCACATATTAACGCATCCGGCGTCTCCGGTGCCGGTGATCGGCGCAAGCGGCGCGATCTCCGGCGTGCTGGGCGCCTACTTTCTGCTGTTTCCGCGCGCGCGCGTGCTCACGCTGGTGCCGATATTCTTCTTCCTGTATTTCATCGAGGTGCCCGCCTTCGTCTTCCTCGGCGTATATATCCTGATTCAGATACTCAACGGGCTGCCCGGCCTTGCGGGCGGCGCCACGGCGTCGGCGGGAGTAGCGTGGCTCGCGCACATCGGCGGCTTTTTCGCGGGCGTGGCCCTGCTCTTTCTTTTCGGAAAGAGGCGGGGCTTCCTCAGCCGAGTTGTTCGCTGATGTCCGTGATGCCTTTGGAACGGTAGGGCGTCGGTGTATCCCCTCAGGCGGCGTTCCCAGTTTGTCATCCTTTCCCGGCTTTGGAAAAGCGCGGATATCGGGCCGGCTTTCCAGGATTCAGCCCGCAGCGCGGATCGAATACAGTAACGGGATCGTATTGGGACGACCCTTCAGGCCAAATTTTCCCGGCGCGTGTTCTTCGAGGAACGGCAGGGCGTCATAAGGACTGAATGGGAACTCATGCAGGAATTCCAGCCTGAGTCCTGCCGAAATCAGCGCGGTAACGACGTCGCCGAGGCTGTGCGTCCATTGGTATGACGTGTGGGAGAAATCGTACGTCGGGTCTGCATAAGAGCCCCGCACCTCTTCTATGAACGGTTCCGGACTGTGGAAATAGGACCTCTCGATGCGTTCGCCGCTGTCATCCAACATATCGATAGCCGGATGGAACTCGATCATGTAAAACGTTCCTCCGGGCCTCAGGCAGCGCCTGACGATCTCCGCCCAGCGCCCGATATCGGGGAGCCAATTTATCGCGCCGTAGGAGGTAAACACGATATCAAACTGCCTGTCCAGGACTTTTGGCAGGTCGAAAATGCTCGAGCAGATGAATTCCGCCTCAATGTCGAGCTCCTCGCTCAGTGAACGGGCCAGCGAGATCGCCTCTCCGGAAAGGTCCACGCCGGTGACGCGCGCGCCTTTTCCGGCCCACGACAGCGTATCGAGGCCGAAATGGCATTGCAAGTGCAGCAGCGTTTTGTCCGAGACATCTCCGAGTTCCTCGAGCTCGACCCCCTGAAGCGATGTTTTTCCTTTCCTGAATCCGTCGACATCATAAAACTTCGATTCGACATGGATTTTCGCCCAGCCGTCCCAAAGCCCGCGATTTATCCGGGCGTAATCATCCATCAGCCCTATGCCTTTCTTGCCTCCATGCAGGCTCGATTATATTGAGGAACCCGCCTATCTCTTTTTCCAGTCTCTCGCGAGCTGGGTGAGGAGGCGGACGCCGACGCCGGTGGCGCCTTTGGGGCAGTAGGGCCTTGCCTTTCCCCCCCAGGCGGTGCCGGCGATATCCATGTGAGCCCACGGGACGTCGCCCACGAATTTTTCGAGAAATTTCGCCGCCGTTATCGTCCCGGCCGGGCGGCCTCCGATGTTCTTGACGTCGGCGATGTCGCTCTTTATCTGCTCGCCGTATTCATCATCGAGCGGCAGCCGCCACACTTTTTCCGACGTTAGCCGAGCCGCGGCCTCGATCTTGCCTGCGAGTTTGTCGTCGTTGGCCATGAGGCCGGTGTTCACGTGCCCGAGCGCGATGACGCACGCGCCGGTCAGCGTCGCCAAGTCGATGATCGCCGCCGGCTTCTTGCGGGCGGCGTAGGCGAGCGCGTCTGAGAGGATCAGGCGGCCCTCGGCGTCGGTGTTGAGGACTTCGATCGTGATGCCCGACATCGAGCGCAGTATGTCGCCGGGCTTGTATGCTCCTCCGCCGGGCAGGTTTTCGGTCGCGGGAATGACGCCGACGATGTTTAACGGGAGCCTCAGCATCGCGGCCGCGCACACGGCCCCGAGCACGGCGGCGCCGCCCGACATGTCTGTCTTCATCTCGTCCATCCCCTGAGCGGGCTTTATGGATATGCCGCCGCTGTCGAAAGTGATCGCCTTGCCCACGAAAGCGAGCGGCTTTTTTTGAGCGCCGCCCTTGTACTCGAGGACAATCAGACGCGGCTGCTGATGGCTGCCCTGCGCTACGCCGAGGAAAGCGCCCATCCTGAGCTGTCTTATGCGGTCGGCTCGCATGACGGTGCATTTGAATCCGTGCCTGCGCGAGAGCACCCTGGCACGGCTCGCAAGCGCGGTAGGCGTCAGGACTCCCGCCGGCTCGCTCACGAGGTCGCGCACGTATCCGACGGCGGTCGCGATTTTCGCGCCGACGTTCCCGCCCTTCTGGAGCGCGAGCCGCCTGTGCGCGTTTTTCTCGGGAAGGACGACCGATTTCAGTTCCTTCGCCTTTTGCTTCTTCGCCTCGGCGCCGGTCTTGTATTTGTCAAACCTGTATAGCGCCAACTGCGTCGCCTCGGCGACGGCCTGGCCTATCTCCTGCGGCGTCGCATCGTCGATGTCGTGCGTGTGCAGGGACGACGTTGCGGTTGCAAAACCCTTATCGCGGGCTACTTTGGCGGCTGTTCCGCATGCCTGCCTCAGCTTTTCTATGTTGAAATCCTTTCGCTTGCCGAGGCCGACGAGCAGCAGCCGCTCGCTCCGGATCTGGCCGAACGTATGGATGACGCTCGTTGCGTTCGGCTTTCCCTCGAACTCGCCCGAAGAGATGATCTTGGAGATCTTTTTGCCGACCTTGCCGTCGACTTTCCTGGCCGTGTCATCGAGCGCGCCCTCGAATATTCCGAGAATCAGCGCGTCTGAACGCTCTTTCAAGATGTCGCCGTCCCTGAATAAAATCCTCATGAATCCGCTCCTTTCCCGATCCGAATTGACGCTCACTCCCGCTATCGATCAATGTCAAATTCGCCGGGCCGCCCTACCGACTCGCCCGTGACAGACTCGATTCAACGGTTTCAGGCAAAATTCTAACACATTTCCGCCTAATGAGTCAGCGTGAATAGAGTACGGCAAGGGATTTGACAGGGTTCTCTTGTCGGCAAAGGGCAGGGATTTGGTATCGTCGGTGAATGCCGACCGCACAGCATGAAAGCGGCTGCTCTGCGCCTCACATTCTTTTCCAGAATTGCAGAGAAGGGTGTTTTTTTATGGTCCTGAATCCCACTGCCGCAGGCAGCGCGAGAATTAAGGCCACGGCGGCTGCGTCGGCAAATCCCCAACGTCTTTTGAAATAGAAGTATGTCGCCGACTGCATCTCTCCGGGAGCCTCCAGGCCGAGAGCTTTCATAGCCGAGTGCAACTCTTCCTCGGATTCGAACTGCCACATTTCAACGAACAGGGTATTTAGCAAGAAGTATTGCGGCTGAGTTTTCTCGTTGGGAGAGTTTTCCGGCGCCCTCATCTGTGTTCTCACATCATGAAATCTATCCGGCGACGCCGGCCGAGTTTTCCCGTACAGAAATCTTCCCTGAATCCCCAGAAGCTCAATAGGCTTAAGAACAGAAAGATTGCCCCTTGCAAGGAAAGGGCTGTCGTGGGTATCGATCATTTTCAAGCTGTATCCATGCTGAATCGGCACAAACCAGGAATCTCCCAGGCCGGGGTCAACGCCCCTTACCTCGGCACACCAGATCGCATAAATGATAAATGCAACGCCGAAATATCCGAGCCAAAGGTAGGGCACAACCGCGGCGACCGCCGTTCGTTTTAACCGCGTCTTCAGAGAACTCCGGATCGAAAGATAATACGCTTTCCCCCCCAGGTAGATGGCGAAGCCTAGCGCCGCTACAGACAGGATAACAAAATAGATGAGTAGTACGAAACCCAATCCCATGCGGATTGCTCTCCTTACTCAGCAGAATTGATTCCAGAATCTCTCGGTGACAGCTTTCGGACTTCAGTGCGTTAATGCATGCCTATATTCCCTAAAGAGAGGGAGCAGGGCCCGGATTAAACCATCCGGGAGCCATCTCTACCGGAGAGAATCCTTTGAATACATTATCATAGATATGTATTTGAGGCAAAATGCCTGTTTTGGGAACAGGGTTGGTACTTGCTTGCCAGTACGAAGCGCACATCCTCTAAGTAGCTGCTGGTTTCACAATCGAGGAAGACGCAAAGTAGAAAGGAACTCAAGGAAAACTCGTCGAGAAAACCTGTTGGCAAAGGCGGGGACATGTGATATACTAGGCCCGATGAGGCGGGATAACGCCGCCGCGTAACGCTTGCTTCGAGCTAATACGAGTGTCTTGAGCTGGCTGCTTCGAGCTAATGGAGAGTGAATCCGCTTAGATGGAATACGAAATAGTTATCGGCCTCGAGTTTCACACCCAGCTTTCCACCAAATCAAAGATATTCTGCGCGTGCAGCACAAAATTTGGAGCGGAACCCAACTCTCAGGTCTGCCCCGTGTGTATGGGTTTGCCCGGCGTGCTGCCCGTCGTCAACAAGAAGGTCGTCGAAGACGCGATCATGACCGGCCTGGCGTTCGGCTGCAAGATCGCAAAACTCTGTAAGTTCGCGCGTAAGAACTACTTCTACCCCGACCTGCCGAAGAATTACCAGATCTCGCAGTATGAGGACCCCATCGCCGCCGGCGGCTCGATGGAAATCGCGGTCAACGGCTCGAGCAGGCGCATCGGCATAACGCGCGTCCATATGGAAGAGGACGCCGGCAAGCTCATACATCCCGAGAGCGGACCGATCAGCTATGTAGACTTCAACCGGACTGGCGTTCCGCTGCTCGAGATAGTCACCGAGCCCGACATCCGCAGCCCCGAAGAGGCGTACTCGACGGCGCTCACGCTCAAGAGCATACTCGAATACCTTGAGGTGAGCGACTGCAATATGGAGGAGGGCTCGCTTCGGTGCGATGCCAACATCTCGGTGCGTCCCAAGGGCGTGACCGAGCTGGGCGTCAAGGCCGAGGTCAAGAACATGAACTCGTTCAAGGCCGTCCAGAAGGCGCTCGAATACGAGGCCGACCGTCAGATAAAGGCTCTCTCCGAGGGCGGACATATCGTCCAGGAAACCCGCCTGTGGGATGCCGACAAGGGTGTCACGCGCTCGATGCGCAGCAAGGAGCAGGCCCACGACTATCGATATTTCCCCGATCCGGACCTGATCCCGCTGATGGTCGACGACGAGTGGATCGAGGAAATCAGGGCGAAGCTGCCCGAGATGCCCTCCGAACGCAGGCGGCGCTTCGAGGAGCAGTACGGCCTGTCCGAGTACGACGCGGGCGTCCTGACGGCGTCGAAGAGCGCCGCCGACTTCTTCGAGCAAACGGCCGAACGATATAAGGACGCCAAGACGGCCGCCAACTGGGTGATGGGCGAGCTGCAGCGCCACCTGAACGAGCAGGATGCCGAGATACAGGATTGCAGCATAACGCCCGCGGCGCTCGCCGACATGCTCAAACTTATAGACGACGGCACTATCAGCGGGAAAATCGCCAAGGACGTCTTCGCCGAGATGTTCAAAACCGGCGATAGCCCGGCGGCCATCATCGAGGCGAAGGGGCTCATGCAGATCGCCGACGAGTCCGAACTCGCAGCGCTCGCCGAACAGGTCATAGCAGACAATCCCGGCCCGGTTTCGGATTTTCTCGGCGGCAACGAGCGCACTTTCGGATTCCTGATGGGTCAGATCATGAAGGCGAGCAAGGGCAAGGCGAATCCCAAGATCGCACAGAAGCTTCTGCGCGAACGATTGAAGAAAAAGGCCTGAGACGCCGCCCCGATCGCGGCGTCGGGAGCATCATTATTACACCATTAACGCTGGCAAAGAGAGCGGCCCGCATCGCCGACGACATGAAAGGCGACCGCGTCCTGGTCCTCGACTTGCGGAAACTCACGATAGTAACCGACTTCTTCGTCATCTGCGGCAGCCAATCCCTGGTCGGAGTCAAGGCCATAGCGGAGGAAATCCGCGCGCGTCTGAAGAACGAGGGCATCTCGCCCAGCCACATCGAGGGCATGGCGGGGGGCAACTGGGTACTGCTCGACTACGGCGACGCCATCGTGCACGTGTTCCACGAGCAGGTGCGAGAGTTCTACGACCTCGAATCGCTCTGGGGAGACGCGCCCAGAAGGAGCTTCAGGCCCAAGCCTCGCAAAGGCGTTGCCACGGGAAAAGCCGCGAAGTAGTCTCGAGGGTTCAACGCGCAGCGCATACCGAATGCGAGCCGGCGAGAGGAACAGTTTCCCATGGAATACGACGAGCGCGCAAGCGCCGAGCTTATCGAGGTCATCGGAATGGCCAGGCGGTTCCTCGAAGAGGAGAAAAAGCGAGGAATCGAGATGGTTAAGATGAGGCGCGAGACATGGACCGAGCTCGAGCCCGCCGGAAAGAGGATAGGCGCCATTCGGAGCGAACAGGACCCCGCCAAGCTCCTCGAAGAGCTCAGCGCCGTCGTCGGCGGCTGCACGAAGTGCCAGCTGGCCTCGACGCGGACCAACGTCGTGTTCGGTCAGGGCAACCCCAACGCGAAGCTGGTGTTCGTCGGTGAGGCGCCCGGTGCGGACGAGGACGCGCAGGGCCTGGCGTTCGTCGGAAGAGCCGGAAAGCTGCTGACGAAGATAATCGCGGCTATCAAACTCGACAGAAGCGACGTGTACATCTGTAATATCCTGAAATGCCGCCCGCCGGGAAACAGGACGCCCGCGTCGCTGGAGATAGAGTGCTGCATTCCCTACCTCACGAGGCAGCTCGATATAATCAAGCCCAAAATCATCTGCGCCCTCGGCAACAGCGCGGCCCAGACGCTGTTAAATACGAAATCCCCGATGAACCGCATGCGCGGACGTTTCCACGAGTTCCGCGACGCCATCCTGATGCCCACATATCACCCGGCGGCGCTTCTGAGAAATCCGGAGTACAAGAGGCCCGTCTGGGAGGACATGCAACTGATCCAGAAAGAGTACGAAAAATCATAGTGTCGTGTCAACCGTTGCGGCTCGACCTTCGAGCAGAAAAAGAGGCCTCGCGGAGCCTACTGCGATTCCGGCGACGATAAGCGTCGCCGCGAACACGCCGAAGGCAAGGTTGTAGTTCTGATATAGATTATACAGATAACCGCCCGCGACCTGCCCGAGCGCCATCCCGATCGTGAACGGAATACCAAGCACCCCCATTATTTTCCCGAAAGCCTTCACGCCGAATGTCTCGCTGAGCAACAGCGGGCTCATGACGGCGCTGCAGCCCAGGAACAGTCCATAGAATATTACAAGCTGCGCGACAGCCGCTCCGAGGGGCAGAATCCCGAAACCGAGCAGCACGAGCATGAGAATGCTTATCGTCCGCACGAGATCGGCGGAAGCGGCGAAGTAGCGTTTCTGGCGATTTTCGGAAAGGTATCCGAAAAGAACGCGTCCGGCGATGCTGGCGCCTATCGTCGCGCTCCAGGCGATCGTGGCCTCCCCGGAGGTCAGGCCCGATTTGGAAAGAAACGCAATTATGTGGAGGCCGAACCCCGAGCCCGAGAATACACCGAAAAAGGATGCGCAGAAGATCAGCCAGAAACTGCTCGTCCTCAAGACCTTCGGCAGATCATAGCCGGACTGCTCCGAAGGGGCCCGCGATTCCCGGTCGGGCGCCTCGGTCGCGGAGATCGGTTCGGGCTCTCCATCAACCGTCAGCCCCATCGACGCCGGTGTCGATCTGATCACAAAGAGAATGACCGGCAGAGAAACGGCCGCGACGATGACACCGAGGATCGCGTAGGCGTTCCGCCAGCCCTGCGACTCGATCAACCTGTTTACGACGGGCATCCACACCATGCCGCCGATTCCGCCGCCCATCGTCACGATACCCATCGCACGCCCCCGTTTTTGCTCGAACCACCTCGCCACGAGAGTGTGGGTGGGAAGGATGGTCGTTCCCGCCATCCCGATCCCGGCCACCATGAACAGGATATACATCTGGTTGATGCTGGTTATCCTGCCCATCAGCAGAAAGCTCGAGGCAATCAGGACAGCCCCCGGCAGCATCACGCTGCGCGCGCCGTAGCGATCGACCGCATAGCCGATGGCGGGAGTGAAAAAGCCTGCGGCCAGCGATGATATGGCCCCTGCGGTGGAGAGCTTGCCGATCCCCCACTGCGTGTCGTCGGCTATATGTCTCAAAAAGACCGGGAAAGAGAAGAACCCTATTCCCGCGCACACGAAAAGCGTTAAGAAAGAGGCCAGCACGATCCACCAGCCATAGAAAATCTTTTTCATGCTATCCGTATCCCGATGAAGCTCCGTTGTCCCAAGAAAG
>CBDUSG010000032.1:0-12808 GCA_965369575.1 uncultured bacterium
AGCATGCGCGATGCGCAGAGCATCCTCGATCAGCTTGTCTCGTTCAGCGAGGCCTGCATAACTCTCGAGGACGTGCACGCTATGCTCGGCACCGTCGGGCAGGACGTGTATAAGCGGCTTGCCACAGCGGTGAGCGAGGGCGATTCTTCCGCGATACTGAAGATCATCGACGACGTCGTCGAGAGGGGAAAAGACCTGGCGCAGTTCGTGAAGGAACTCACACTCTATTTCCGGAACCTGCTCGTCGCCGGCTTCGGGGGCGGAGAGGAACTCATCGACATGTCGGAAGAAGACCTCGCATCGCTCAAGGAGGTCGGCGGCGCTTTCCGGCAGTCCGACCTCATCCGAATGGTCGAGGACCTATCCGATTTTGCGGGCCGCTTTCGCCAGGCGCCCTCGACGCGCGTGGTGACCGAAATGCTTCTGTTGAAAATGGCTCACGTCGGAGGAGATATTTCCATCGACAGCCTGCTCTCGAAACTCGTCGCGCTGGAAAAACGCATCAAAGACGGCGACGACGGCCCGTCAACCTCGCCGGGCGGCAATCCGCGTGGAGCATCCCTCGTGAAGGAACCCGAGGCCCCGCGATTTACCCGGGAAAATGATGCCAGCGCGCCCGATCAGCCGCCGGATGATGATGAGGAAGAGAAGGAGGACGACGTCGGGCCGCCCGAGCCCGTTCCCGAGGGCGATGAGGACAAGCCGCAGCTCGAGATGTGGCGCGGATTCCTCGAGCAAGTCCGCGAGCAGAGCATGTCCACGTATTCTTTTCTCAGCGCCGGCCGTTTCTGCGGCATCGAGAACGGCATGGCGATAGTCTGCTTCGATCCGCAGAACGGCTACAGCAAAAAACATC
The DNA here is from genome assembly GCA_965369575.1 of uncultured bacterium. Classification (GTDB taxonomy): domain Bacteria; phylum Abyssobacteria; class SURF-5; order SURF-5; family SURF-5; genus CBDUSG01. The sequence goes on from CBDUSG010000032.1 coordinate 857, forward strand.
TTGAAGAAAAGAATATCAAGAAGCTTCTCGAGAAGCTGCTGAAGAGTGTCGCGGGCGAGCCCATCAGTCTGAAGTTTATAATAGAAAGCGAGCCATCGGGAGCCGCCGAGCCTCCAAAATCGGAGCCACCGAAGACGGACCGGCCTCCCGAAGAAGACGCCGACCGGCGGCGCGCGGACGAGGCCATGGCCGACCCGATAGTGAGAAAGACCGTCGAGCTTTTCAAGGGAAAGATCGTATACGTCGGCGGCTGATTAGCGGCGAAGAGGAAGGAGCAGACGCGCATGGTGGATATGGGCAAAATGATGAAGCAGGCCCGAAAGCTTCAGGAGCAGATGGGTAAGCTTCAGGAGGAACTGGGCTCGAAGATTGTCGAGGCCTCGACCGGCGGCGGCATGGTGAAGGTGGTCGCCACCGGCAAAAGGGAGATACAGTCGATCGAGATATCCCCGGAAGTCGTTGACCCGGAGGATGTCGAGATGCTGCAGGACCTCATGCTCGCCGCCGTAAATGAGGCTCTCCGCAAAGCCGAAGAACTCGCCAACGACGAGATGAGCAAGATCGCCGGAGGACTCAACCTTAAGATTCCCGGCCTCTGATTGTGAGACCGCCCAGGTGAAGCTTATCTTTCTGGGAACACCCGCCTTCTCCGTGCCGACCCTCAGGGCCCTGGCCCGGGCCGGCCACACGGTCGCCGCCGTCATCACACAGCCGGATCGGCCGCGAGGCAGGGGACTGAAACTTTCTCCTCCCGCCGCCAAGGAAGCGGCGATAGCGCTGGGCCTGACTGTCATTCAGCCCGAAACTGTTTCATCACCCCCGGCGCTCGACGAAATCCGCACGCTTATGCCGGAGGCGGCCGTCGTCGTCGCCTACGGACGAATCCTCAAGCGGGAATTTCTCGATCTGCCGCCGCTCGGTTGCATAAACCTGCACCCGTCGCTCCTGCCCCGTCATCGCGGGCCGACGCCCATCCAGTCGGCGATAATGCGCGGAGACGAAAGGACCGGCGTGACGACGATGCTGCTCGATGAAGGCATGGACACGGGCGACATCCTGCTCCAGCGCGAAGTCGAGATATCTCCGGACGAGACCGCCGGCGGCCTGCACGACAGGCTGGCCGACATAGGGGCGGAACTCATCGTCGAGACGGTCGAGGCCCTGGGAAACGGCACGGCCGTACCCGTCCCGCAGGACGAGTCGATGGCGACCACGACGCGCAAGCTTTCCAAGGAGTATTCGATAATCGACTGGAACCGATCGCACGAAGATATCCGCAACCTGACGAGAGCGCTGAGCCCGTCTCCGGGATGCCGGACGAAGCTGGAGGCACGGTTTATCAAGATATGGAAAGTTGCGCCTGCACAGGGAAGCTTTGAGAAAGCCGGGCCCGGCGTTGTGTTGAAGGCGCGCAATGATGAACTGATCGTGCAATCCGGCGGCGACGCGCTGAGGATAGTCGAGTTGCAGCCCCCGGGCGGAAGGAGGATGTCGGCCGGGGAATTCATGCGCGGACACGCAATCCGGGAAGGGACCGTGCTCGGCAAGTAGTCCTTCGGGACACGAAATCCGGCGATCACCTCATATAGTTATTCGCCCACATAGTTATTCGCCCATATGCCACGTCAAAAAGTCGATCCATCACGAGAGCACGCGCTCAAGGCGCTTCACCGCACCGAGACAGCGCTGTCCTTTCCGAAGCTTCTGCTCGGGCGCGACCTCGAGCAGACCCTGCCCGAACCACGGCAAAAGGCGTTTACCTATCAACTCATAATGGGTACCCTGCGCCACAGAGGAACACTCGATTGGGCGCTCGGAAGTATCTGCAACACTCCGCTCGCAGAACTCACTCCGTGGATACGAAATATACTGCGGATGGGTCTTTACCAGATACTCTACCTCGATCGCGTTCCCAAATCGGCCGCCGTCAATGAGTCGGTCGATCTCGCGAAGAAATACGGACACAGGGGAACTGCCGGCCTGGTCAACGCCACGCTCAGGAATGCGAACAGGGAAGATCTGCTCGCTGCGATCGACTCGCTCGACGAGGAGACATCCGATAATATTTCAGTCAAATACTCGCACCCGTCCTGGCTGGTGAAACTGCTGGTAAAAGAGCGGGGACAGGAGATAGCAGTCGAAATCCTCAAGAACAACAACGCCATTGCGCCGCTTTCGGCCCGCGCCAACACTTTGTCAGTCACTCGGAAGGCCCTGCTGGAGGAGCTTGCGACGGCTGGAGTTCAGGCCGATCCGCTCGCCCATCTCGACGAGGCCGTCGAGCTGCACGGCGTGTCGTCGCCCGCGTCGCTCGAGGCCCACAAAAAAGGCCTGCTCTACTTCCAGGATCCCAGCTCGATATGGGCCGCTCGCTGCCTCGACGTCGAGCCGGGCCACAGCGTCCTGGACGTCTGCGCCTCGCCCGGCGGCAAGGCGACCCACATCGCGGCGCTGATGGGGAACGTCGGAAAAATCCATGCGCTCGACGTTCGCGAGCACAGGATCGCCCTGATAGAAGACAACGCGCGCAGGCTGGGCGCGACGATCGTCGAAGCCCGGATGCAGGATGCGACCGCCGACCTGTCGGAGGAGTATGGAGGGATGGATCGGGTAATCGCGGATGTACCGTGCTCCGGTCTCGGAGTGATCAGGAGGCGCCTCGATCTTAAATGGAGGCTGCAGCCCGGCCGCATCGAGGAGCTAGCTCAGCTCCAGGCTGAAATTCTCGAAAGAGCGGCCGAATGCGTTCGGCAGGGGGGTATCCTGGTATATTGCACGTGCACCCTCACCCACCGCGAGAATTCCGGAGTGGTGCAGGATTTTCTCGATCGCCATCCGGAATTCGAATCGCGGCCCGACTTTCCCGACGGCCTGAAAAAATACGTAACGGAGCGGGGTTTTGCGCAGATATTGCCCGGCGACGAGAACATGGACGGCTTTTTTATTGCCAGGCTAATGCGATTGTAATATAATTATGCCCATGCAGAGTATGATGAAGCAGATGCGAAAGAGGAGCCTCATCGACGCGCCCATTGTGAGGATTGCGATAGGCGTGTCGATTTTCCTTGCGTCCGCGGGTTTTTTCGGGCTGCTCTCGCTCAACCTTGCGATAAAACGGGGCGACAAGGTAACGGTCCCGAACATCGTGGGCAAGAGCGTCGTCGAAGCGCTCGATGCGCTGAGCGAGCGCAACCTCGAACTCAAAAAGGAGGGCGCGCGCTATAGCGCGGTCATTCCGGAGAACTATGTGCTTTCACAGGACCCGATACCCGGAACGGTCGTGAAGGAGGGCACACCGATTCTCGTGGTCATAAGCCTCGGCAGCAAGATAGCCCTCGTGCCGAACCTCGTCGGCAAAACGGTCAGAGAGGCGAGGGTCGAGCTTAACAGGGCCGGCCTCGAAATGGGCCGCTTCTCGAAGCTTCATTACCAGCGAGGAAAAGACGTTGTGCTGGGGCAGTGGCCGCTTCCCGATGAGCAGGTCGACCGTAAAACGCCCATAGACATCCTCGTCAGCCTCGGGCCTCGCCCGAAAGAGTACAGACTGCCCAACCTCGTAGGGCGGCCGTTGGAACAGGCAAGCGCCGCACTCGATTCGATGGGGCTTGTCGTCGGCGACATAACCGCCAAGCTGGACCTCTCGCTGCCGCAGGGCACTATCCTGGATCAGGACCCGCGCCCCGGCTCGCTTGTGTCCGAGGGCTCGTCGATCTCGCTCGTGATGAGCACGCTGCACGCCGAGGGAAAACAGGTCGAAAGAAAATTCGCCGCCTTGATTTACAAGGTGCCCTACGGGTTCTGGTCGAAATCGGTCAGGGTCGAAGTTTCCGATCCGGACGGCGCGAGGACTATCTACAATGAAGTCGACGAGCCGGGCGCCGTTATTAAGCTGGCCTTCGGCTTTACGGGGCAAGGCACCGCAAGGGTATATCTGGACAACCACTTGAAAATGGAAAGGATATTCAGGTGAGCACACTCATATCGCCGTCGATACTCTCGGCCGACTTCGCAAGGCTGGCCGAGGAAATAGAGGCCGTCGAAGCGGCGGGCGCCGACATGCTGCACCTCGATGTCATGGACGGCCACTTCGTGCCCAACATAACCTTCGGCCCGCCCGTGATCGCCGCGATAAAATCGGTTGCGACCGTTCCGCTTGATGTGCATCTTATGATAGAGAATCCGGACGCATTTCTGGACGATTTCGCGTCGGCCGGCGCCGACATCCTGACACTGCACGTAGAGGCCTGCACTCATTTGCAGAGGGCGCTTCGTCAAATTCGGGACAAGGGCATCAAGGCGGCGGTCTCGCTCAACCCCTCGACGCCGGTCGAGAGCATCAAATATGTGCTTGATGACCTCGACATGGTTCTGCTGATGTCGGTCAATCCGGGGTTCAGCGGGCAGAAGTTCATTCCGAGCGTGATGGACAAGATATCGCATACACGCGAGCTGGTCGGGGAAGGCACGGATATCCAGGTCGACGGCGGAGTAACACCGGCAAACGCGGCGGCGGTCGTCGGCGCGGGCGCCAACATACTCGTTGCGGGATCGGCCGTCTTCTCCACCGATGACTACGGTGCGGCGATCAAGGCGCTGAAGGGAAAAGGGGACTGACGACAAGAGCCCTCCCGCCCGGCAGTAAAGGTCCAGCCATGGAAGAGATAAGCCTCTCGATTCCCTCGACCCCGAAGCTTTTGCGCACCGTGCGCTGCGTCGTCTCCGAGGTCGCCGTCCTGGCGGGCTTCTCGGAGAAAGAGCGAGACGGCATATGCCTGGCCGTTGACGAGGCGTGCTCGAACATCATCCGCCACAGCTACAAGGAGCGCCCCGACGGCGAGATAATCTTGAGTTGCGCGCTTGCGGAGGATAAACTAACCGTCAGCATCAGGGATTTCGGCGAGAAGTTCGATGCGGCGAAGATCGAGCCGCCCGACCCCGAAAAGGTCAGGGTCGGCGGGCTCGGTATTCATATGATAAGGAGCGTCATGGACGAGGTCGAGTACGATTGCTCGCACGAGGTGGGAACGGAGATACACATGACGAAATACGTTCGGCCCAAGGAGGATTGAGATGCAGGTGACGACCAGGCGCGCGGGACCCGGCGTCGTGATAGGCGCCGAGGGCGACGTTGACCTCTATTCCTCTCCCAAGCTCAGGGATGCCATCATTGAATCCGTCGGGAGCAAGCTGTCCCCCATAGTAGTCAACCTGGGCGGAGTGACGTATATCGACAGCTCGGGGGTGGCCACGCTGGTTGAAGGATTCCAACTCAGCAAGGAGTACGATGGCAAGTTCAGGCTCACGGACATGAGCGAGCGTGTTGCCGAGGTGCTGCGGCTCGCCCGTCTCGACACGGTTTTTGATATCTGCGACACCGAGGCCGAAGCCCTCGGGGAGTGACCGAGATGCTCACATCTTTCTTCGGCTACGTCGGCAGGAAGGCGGCGACGGCGGCGCATGAGACGAGACGGTTCGGCCGTCTGGCGTCGCAGGCGGTCGACTGGAGTTTTGTGGCCCCGTTGACGGGCAGGGGAATAAAATGGAAAACCGTACTCCGCCACATGGTCATCGTCGGCTATAATTCCATCCCGATAATATGCTTCATCGCCGCCCTGATCGGCGGGATTCTGGCATTCCAGTCGGCATACCAGTTGAAGAATTTCGGCGCCATCAGGTATGTCCCGCCGCTGGTGGGCGTGGGCATGACCAGGGAGCTGGGGCCGCTCATTGCGGCGATAATCATGGCCGGCCGGAGCGGCTCGGCCTTTACGGCCGAGATAGGCACCATGGTCGTCTCCGAGGAGATCGACGCGCTCGAGACGATGGCGCTCAACCCGATCAAGTTTCTCGTGGTTCCGAAATTCATCGCCATGCTGCTGATGCAGCCCTGCCTTACCATAATCGCAGACCTCGTTGGAATCATGGGAGGCTTTCTGGTCTCAACCCTGAGCCTCGACATGAATCCCAACCTTTATTTCCTTTACATGGTGGACTTCCTCGTCATGAAGGATATAACGACCGGCCTGATAAAGAGCGCCGTCTTCGGCGCCATCATAGCGTTGGTCGGGTGCTACTACGGATTTTCAGTCACCGGCGGAGCCGAAGGCGTGGGCAAGGCGACGACCTCGTCGGTCGTCTCCTCGATGTTCCTGATCATAGTCGCCAACTTCGTTTTCGCAATAATCTTCTATTTCATTTTTTGAGGCGTGATGATGAAGTCGGACGCAAAAGCCGGGATCGAGCCCTTCGAGGAAAGCAGTGATACCGGCGGCGTTCCCAAGGTCTCGGCTGCAAACCTTGTGGCCCATTACGGCGATTTTCTCGTGCTCGACGACGTCTCGCTCGAGGTCATGCCCGGCGAGACAATGGTGATCCTGGGCGGCAGCGGATGCGGCAAGAGCACTCTTCTCAGATGTCTCATCGGGCTGCACAGGCCCACGCGAGGCGCGATATTTTTCGACGGCGTCGACGTAACGGGACTCTCGGAGACGGAGTTCAACGAAGTACGCTCCAAGTTCGGCGTGCTTTTCCAGAGTTCGGCCCTGTTCAATTCTATGACAGTGGCCGACAACGTCGCCCTGGCGCTGAGGGAGCACACTGAGCTCGAGGAATCGGTCATCGACATCATGGTCAAGATCAAACTCGAGATGGTCGGCCTGACCGGATCGGAGGACCTCCTGCCCGCGCAGCTCAGCGGCGGAATGAGAAAACGCGCCGGCCTCGCGCGTGCGATAGCGATGGACCCGGAGATCCTTTTTTTCGATGAGCCGTCGGCCGGGCTCGATCCTCGCGTGTCGGCCGACATCGACTCGCTGATCCTGAGACTCAAGAGCGCCTTCCGGATGACGATGGTCGTAGTCACGCACGAACTCAGGAGCGCGTTCGCCATCGCCGACCGCATCGCGATGATCGACGCGGGAAAGATACTGTTTTCAGGCACGCCCGCCGAGGTCAAAGCGAGTGAAAACGTAGCGGTCAAGCAATTTCTCGAGGGCGCGCCCCACGATGAGACCGAGCGCAGCAAGGACTACCTGCAAGACATGGTCGGCTAAAGGAGAACCGTAAAATGGGATACAGGGCCGACGAGGTCAAGGTCGGATTGGTAATAGTCATCAGCCTGCTGATTCTGGCGGGATTCATCATCGCGATACTGGGCGTCAGGTTGGGCCAGCCCCTTGACACTTATACGACCCAGCTCAAATTCGCCGGAGGAATAGAATCCGGCACGGTCGTCAGGTACGGCGGCATGCAGGTAGGGCAAATTGAAGAAGTCGAAGTTTCTCCCGCCGACGACACGCGCATCAGGCTCACGATGAGAATCAATAAGGGGCTGCCGATCAAAACCGATTCCGAAGCGTCTATCAATGCGATCGGTTTTCTCGGCGACTATTATATAGAGATATCCACCGGCTCGCCCGGCTCGCCTGCTCTTGCTCCGGGCAGCGAGATCAAAAGCATGGAGATCGCCAGTATCAACGAGATGCTGACGAGTGCGCAAACCACACTCCAGAAAGTGGACGCCGTCATGGTTATCCTGAACGAGCGGATACTTACAGAGGACTTCGGGAAGCTGCGCGATCGGATCGATATCATCACCGACAAGATAATAACGCTGCTGACCGATGTTGACCTGGTGTTCAGCGAGGAAAACAGAGGCAACATAGCCGACATGCTCTCCCAGCTGAAGGAGCTCGTGCAGGAGAACAGGGAAGACATCCACGCCACTCTCCAGAACTTCCGCTCGGCGTCGGCCAAGCTTGAGTCTCTCGCGACGACCCTGGACGAAATAGCGGGCGAGAGCAGCGAAGACATCGGCCAGCTGATAGACGAGATAAAGGCGACGGTTGCCGAGGTGCGCTCGGCGATCGAGAGGATCGACGCGTTGGTCGCCGAAAACGCAGGCGACGTCGCGATCACGATCGACAACCTTCGCGCGACGTCGGCCAATACGCGCGACTTCAGCGAAACGATAGCCGACGATCCCTGGCGCCTCTTGTGGCGGTCCCGCCAGCCGGAGAAGAAGGTTTTCGATGATAGGGAGGCCGACTCCAATGCGCGGTGACACCGCACGCCGATTCGGGGCTGCGCTCGCGGCCGCAATCCTTATGGTTGCCGGCTCGTGCGCTTCCGTTCCGCCGACGAATTATTACGTGCTCGGTTCGCCGCGCGAATCGGAGCGCGGCGGCGGGGAAAGCGTCTTCCCATATTCGGTTTCGATTGCAAGCTTCGAATCCGAGCCCGTCTATATGCGCAAGAAGATAATCTGGCGCTCCGAATCGAACCGCATGGGTTACTACTCATATGACAAATGGGCCGCCCTGCCGGCCGAGATGTTCACATTCAGGCTGTATGAGCGCGCGCACGACTCCGGCCTGTTCGGCAGCGTCAGGGCCGACGCGCCCCATGGCCGGGCCGACTTGATCCTGACGGGCAAGATCATCTCGTTTGAGGAGTTGGACACCGCGCAGGGATGGTTCGGGAAGGTTGAGGTCGACGCACAGCTTGCGGACACGGACGGAACGGTCATCTGGTCGAGCGTGGTGGGCCAAACCGAGCCGGCCTCGGAGGAAAGTGTCGAGGCGGCAGTCGAGGCGATGGCCTCGGCGACGGAGGCCGTCATCACCCGGATTCTTTCCTCAGTCGAAAATGCGCTCGGCGAAAGAGAGCCGTAGCGGGAGGCTTGCGCAAGAGCGGACGCTCACCGAAGAACGGGCGCTCACTATTTCCCGTCATAATATTGCCCGAGGGCCTGGACAAAAGCGACGGCGAATCTCTCCCTGAATTCGTGATCGGCTATCAGGCGCCTGTCCTCGGGGTTCCTCAGGTTGGCGACTTCCAAGAGAATCTTGGTGGGAACGACATTGTGGCGAATGACGGCCGGAACGTATGAGCGCCTGCCCCTGACGACATGGTTGCGAATGGGCTTATCGTTGTGGACCCCGATACCGTGGCGGGCGAACGAATCGACCATATGCTTTGCAAGCTCTCCTGAGAGACCCTCGGACCTGATCCTGTCTTCGTAGGATATGCGCACGAACTGCTTCTCTCTCACCTCGGCGCGGGCGTTGTACACTTTCCCCTTTTTGCCGCCGTTGCCCCGACAGTAATAGCTTCCGGGGATGTAGACCATCGCGCCCCTGGCGCTGGGGTGCAGCGAATCGGCGTGGAGGCTGACGAAAACAACCTCGTCGGGATCGGTCCCGTTCGCGGTCAGCTTTCTGAAGATTGAATTCACCAGATACCACCTGAGGTTGACCGAGACCTTGGCGTCATAGTTTTTATAGATGGGATCGGTCAGGAGGTATTCATCCCGGTCTTTCGGGAAATATGACACGTCCCTGGGCTCATACTGCTGACTGATGTCTATAATCGTGGGCGCGACTTTCGCCATCGTGGTCGTCTCGATCAATTTCTTGATCCGGCACAGTATGTCGTACACCGCCTCGTCCTCGTAGAGCCTGTTACTGCCGATTGCGCCGGGGTCGTCGCCGCCGTGGCCGGAGTCGAGGATCACGGTTATGCCCCGCAGCCCGGCCGTCTGAACCGGATTGGAGTATTGCGAGGCCTCTCGCCTGAGCCGCTCGTATTCCTGTCTGCGCGGGTCGTCCGGCGGAAGATAGATGAGCGAAAGCATGTCGAGCGGTATCTTCACTTCGTCGCCGGGTCTGAGCCTTTTCGGATTCCTTATGTCGCTTCGGCGGCAGATCGTTTTCGCGGCCGCCATGACATCCGTGGCGGTCACTCTCTCGGTATACTTCATGACCACGCTGGAGTAGATGGTTTCGCCCTCTTTCATCCTGTACGACGCATAGGCCCCATTCGAGTCTGTCTTCAGCGTCAGGTCGCCGTTCAGGCGCCTCGACTTCTCCGACGGGCCTTCCGCCGCGCGGCGGGCTGCAATCTCGAACAGGATGGGCTCTTTGAACGCCGGTTTCAGCAGCTCGAGAGGAATTTTGTCCTTGGTACCCTGATATAGTTTGGCCCTGCTCGACATGCCGTTGTATTTCAGTATTCTTCGGTAGTTCTGGCCGTTGCCCGTGAACCACTCGCTGATGTTCCACAGTGTTTCGCCGCCGCGCCGCTTCAGGGAAACATATGTTACCCGATGCGTCCAGCTTCTCGTGGAATATGTGTCGCGCCTGAAAAGGGCGTGCATGGTCTCCAGCTGGTATTCTTCGGAAAGCTTGGCGAGCGGAACGCGGAGGCAATTTCCGGAAAGGAACTCATCGCTTTTTTCGGGATCGGCAAGCACGCGCGCGGCCCAGTCCGCGATGTCGTGCTCGCTCACCTCGCAGGCGGTCAGATATATCCTCTTGCCGCCATCTATCTCCGCTCTCAGCCCGGGCTCGATTGTCTTCTTAACCGTCGAAGAGGCGCTGTAGACGCTTGAAGGTGAAAGTACGAGGATGGCGGCGAAAAGAAGAAGCCGAAAAATACATGCGGACAACCGAGATCTGAAGTTTCTTTCGCGCATATTCGGAGCGATACTCCCGCCTCTGCAAAAACCTGCAAACTATGGCGTATTATAACGATATATGCGGTGTTTTTCAAGTCCAGCCCCATATGTTGGGGCCAAAGCCGAAAAAATTCTACTCTCCGGAGGGGCATCAAAACTTTCCGGGTGTCAATCCGGGGAATGGCCCGATGATGAATCCTCTCCATTTCGGCGGTCCTCGCACGGCTTTGAAATCGCCTTTCGCCTCTGCTATAATGGCGCCCGTAGCGGGACCGCGCGATTGGGTGAGGGCTTAAAAGACGGCGGGCCGCATTGTGGACCTCTTCGAAGAGCAACAAAGGACCGAGCGCGAAAAGAGAGCGCCGCTGGCGTGGCGGATGGCGCCGCGCACGCTGGACGACTTCGTCGGCCAGGAGCAGATTCTCGGCGAGGGCAGGCTGCTTCGGCGCGAGATAGAGTCCGACGGGCTCGCCACCGCAATCTTCTATGGGCCTCCCGGCGTCGGCAAGACGGCGCTCGCTCGCATAATAGCGAACACCTCGAAATCTTCCTTCCAACGCCTCAATGCGGTCACATCCGGCGTGGCCGACCTCAGACAGCTCATCGACGGCGCGCGCATGCGCATATCGGCGTCGGGCCGGAAGACGACCGTTTTCGTCGACGAGATTCACAGGTTCAACCGTGCCCAGCAGGATGCGCTGCTTCCGGACGTCGAGGAGGGGACGATAACGTTCATCGGCGCGACGACCCAGAACCCGTTCTTCGCCGTGACCGCGCCGCTGGTCTCGCGCTCGCAGATATTCCAGTTCGAGCCGCTCGACTCCGATCACGTCACATCGGTTATCGAGCGCGCTCTTGCCGACGAGGAGCGCGGGCTGGGCAAGATGAATATCCTGCTCGACGGCGACGCTCGTGATCACTGGGCCCGCGCGGCCGACGGCGACGCTCGCCGCGCCCTGAACGCGCTCGAGATCGCCGCGATGACCACTCCGCCCGACGAGGACGGCGTCGTGCGCGTGACGCTCGATATAGCGCAGGAATCGATCCAGCGCAAGGCCATCGTGTACGACGGCGCGGGCGACGACCATTTCGACACGATATCGGCGTTCATCAAGAGCATGCGCGGCTCGGACCCCGACGCCGCAATATACTGGCTCGCCAAGATGCTCGAGGCCGGCGAGGATGCGCGCTTTATCGCGCGCAGAATAGTCATCTGCGCGTCCGAAGACGTCGGAAATGCAGACCCGCAGGCGCTCGCCGTGGCCGTGGCGGCCATGCAGGCGAGCGAGTTCGTCGGCCTGCCCGAGGCGCAGATACCGCTGGCGCAGGCGGCCATATACGTCGCGTGCGCGCCCAAGAGCAACGCCGGTTACATGGCGATTCTCGAGGCGCGCAAACACGTGCGCGAGCAGCCGACGTTCCCGGTTCCGAAGCATCTGAGGGGTACCTGCTTTCGGGGCGCCAAGAAGTTGGGGCACGGCGAGGGCTATAAATAT
>CBDUSG010000033.1:0-12203 GCA_965369575.1 uncultured bacterium
CCCTTCAGTCGCTTATCAACTTTCTCGACAATCTCCTTCATGGCGTTGTCTCTTTTCTGAAGTTCCTCCTTCATGTGAGTGTAGATGACCGATTTCAGGCTGCTCTTCGCCTTCTCGAGCGCCTTACAGCCGTCGTCCATCGGGTTACATTGTCCGGGTCCATTTGGCATATCAGTACCCGTAGTATCTCAGTCCATCATCATCCAGGCGGAAGCCGCCCTGTACCATGATCTCGGCCCACGGGTCAAACGTCACGTCGAGTTCTGCGGCCCCGGGAGGGTTATAATCATAGGATTGAGGATTTCGCACGGCTGTGCCGCCTGTAACCCCGTCTCCTTGATCTATTCTGAAAGCTACATACTTGTCCTCTGAACTCGTGGGATCATATTCCGCGTCATCGACGGACAGTTGCAGAATCGTGCTTATATCGGGCGAGTCGTACCAACTTCCGCCAGTCCACGCGGCAACAGAACTCCATGTCACAGAAGTCGAATATTTAGGAGCGGCGTCAAGCGCGGGGCCGTTCGCGTAGCTTGTCGTATTAAACCCATTCGAGGTTTCCCATTTGTTGTCTTTCTGCAGAGCCCATATAGCCGTGTTAAAGGTATCCGATTTGCTGTTGTAGGCTGCAAATGAAAGATTTGATGTTAATATCTTACTTGCACGGGGAAGTGTTGAAGCCCAACGAAAGTACGCCCAAAATTGATACGCATTCTGAGACTTACCAAAAGTGACCATAGTAGCCGCATACTCGTTGATGTCCCACGTGCTCGGTACATATCTCTGAAATCGTCTTGTGTCATCGACGGAGTTCGCAAGATCAAATGTCGGGTCGAGGATAACTGGATAATTCTTGTCCGTATAGGTTTCGAGTAGAGTATATGTCCACACTCCGCCAACCTTCTGCGTATCCACTCGTGACAGAAGGCCGTCAGAGTCACTGCTGGCAAGCGCAATCGCCTGCTTTATCCATCTGTCTTGCCAGTCTGCCGATTCCGTGACCCGAAAATCAAACTTACTCGGGGCTTTACTGGACATGAGAACAATATCCACCTTCACGCCATAGTCTTTCACGGTGAACCGCAGGTTCGTGTCAGTCCAGTAATTTGGAAAGTAAAGCTCGTTGGCCGCTGAAGTCGCAAGGATGGGAAGATGGTTGAGCGGCTCAAACTCTATCCACTCGCCGTCATAGTCATATCGGAACTTATCACTCCCAAACTTGGCGACAAAGAGGTCCCCGCCCGCTTGTTTTGAAAAGCCCGGCTCAAGCGTCGGTAACAAATCCCTTCGCGTTTCCGGCGGGAGATCGGTCGGGCTGAGTTTGAAAGTCCGCTCAATCGGCGGAGGCTCTACAATTGGCTGCGCCCACGCCGAAACGGAGAAAAAGAGAAACAGAAAAAGCATTGTCAGCTTAGCTCTTAACATATACAATGTGCCCCTCTCCAATAAGGTAGTAATCATCACCGGCACTGTCGAGCGTCATGTTTACTTTTATCCAAATCCAGTCACCCGCTGTATAGCTCTCCGTCAACTGATCGCTCTTTTCCTGCCATGCAGAATCCGCTGATGGGTTTATAGAAGCACCGTTGACCCCATCATCAGGGTCTCCTGCGTTGTCGAGCACCGTGATCGTAATCGTATTGTTCGTGTAGTCACTAGAAAAGACCCAAATGTAGATGTTGGTTGAACCCGGAAATGAACTGTAATCGGACGGCAACTGAATACCGCGATAAAGATCGCTTGAAGTATCCGTACCGGAAAGAGCCGTCCTTCTTGCATAAGTCCGGTACTGGCCGGGTGCCCATCCTTGACGAAGATCGATGACGCCTAAATTATTTTCTGGTACACCAAGCCTCATCTCAAAGGGAAGATAAGTGTTCCCTCCGCCTCCTCCACCCGGTAGATTGCCGATTTGCACTCTCTTCTTATTATTAGAATCTGCGCTATCCTCAATTATAAGAAGGTCTGCACTTACTGGCGATGCCTTCTCTGTAATCGCACTTATCTCCGACGCCACATTATCGTGGATAGCGTCTGCATCTCCGCCTCCGATTCCATCAATCGCAGTCCAAACCGCTGCAGCAACAGTGGCGTCCTGGCAAACATACGAATCATCCGCTGTAATGTTGTGCCAAAACGAGCCGACAGCGTAGCCGTCTCCGCTGTCATCATTGACAGTCGGAGCAACGGTAGCATCGAATTTGTTCTTTTTGACATTCGAATGGTCTACGCCGCTGGATGCGGCGTGCGTCGTATTCGCGCCGACCTCGCTGTCAAGCGTTGCGTGTGACTTCGATCCAATATTTGAAGCCGTCGTATGATCAATCTGGGCTCCATCACCACCTGTGTGTGCGTGTGAAGGATTTGTATAGTGACCACCCGCTCCTGCGACTGCAGCTGATGGAGTTCCAGCCGTGCTATATACGATTCCTGTGATAGCTCCAAGGCTGAGCTCGGCACTTAATCCAGCAACTGGAGCACCGGTCCAATATGGAGCATTTGTTGGTGCTCCTCCTCCACTTGAAACGTCATTCGGATGCGGCGCGAAAGCCAGCGCGACCTCGCCGTCTCTGAAAATCACCCCGTCAAAGTATCCGGTTCCGTCCGTCGTATCCGAACGCAGCGAAATACGGACCTGAGTCGCCGACGCGTCAACCGTATGCAACGATTCCAGCCAGCGCCAGGTGCTGTCTCCGGGATGCACGGCGGTTGTCCAGCCGACTCCATCCTGAATCTGCAGCAAGACTGTGCTTGCGCCGGTCGAGTAGACCCACGCGCCGGCCGCGACGTTCCGACTCTGCCAATAGCTGATTCCCCGCTCCGTGTGGACGTCTTGATACAGGTGGGCGTTAGCGCCGGCCCGGGTGACGGCCGCCGCGTAACTTCCGAGATATTTGGTGGCGCCGTCGCGCGCGACACTCGCGCCCGCGCCGTCAAGCGTGAAATTGTCCGGAGCGGAGCTTGGGCCTGCGCTCCAAACCTCGAGGTCACCGTTTTGAACGCTGTTGTACGTGCCGATGCGATCTACTGTGTCGGTCGGATGCTCTGTGAACTTGCGAGCGCGCAGGCCCTGAAGAGCCATCAGTCCGTCGAAATATGCATCGCCGTCGAGGATGACTTTCAACGTCACGTTTGCCAACGTTGCGGAGGCATCAAGAGTCCGCGTCACGGTAAGTCGTTCCCATGTTCCGCCGCCCGTGTGATAGGTATTCGTTGCGTCGACTCCATCATAAAGAGTAATCAGCGCCATATTCGCGCTGCTGCATTTTGCCCACACGCTCGCCGTAACTGTACGTCCTTGCCAGAAAGCCAATCCAAAGGTTCCATGATAGCTCTGCCAAAGCTGAGCGTTGGTTCCACTCCGCGTGATTTTGACGGATGCGCCGCCGACTTTGACCGTCGCAGTTTCCTCGACTGCTGTTGCGCCTGCCGAAAGCGTGAAGTTTCGCGGCGTAGTGCCGCCCCATCGCTCGAAGCTGCCGTTATTGATCAGCGTGTACCCGTTCTCCTGCGGTGCCTGCAGGCCGGGATACAGCGTGATATAGCATTGGTTGGCTGCCGGCGTTCCTTCATCCGTTATGGCGTGGCCGAAGATGGCATCCTGCCAGTTGTCGACTCCGAGCGCGTCGCCGCTCGTTGTGGCGATCACATACTGGCCCTTTGTGATTCCGCTCACACAATTGACGCGCACTTTGCCGCCGTGCTGCCGCACCTGGACGCTCACGCCGGCCGCGCCCGCTGTCGTGTAGGACACGCCGACGACAGGGATATCGCCCTGAGAGCTCGAGGATTTGACGTAGTACGCGCCGGCCGAATAGTCCGCGATCACTACGTCGTATTTCGTGATCGCCGCGGCGCTGATAAACGATGTACCTGCGAACGCCGGCGCCGGCCCGAGCGCGACAAGTGCGGCCGCGATTCCGATTGCAAATCGTTTCAACCTACCCATAGAGTTCACCCCATTTTTGATCCGTCCACACCTGGCCCTCGATTCTCATGCTCGAGGCGTCGGCCTTGAGCACCGTCGTCGATCCAACATTCGCCCAGAGCGTCGAGCCGTCGCTGTCGATCTCGTCGGCCGATCCGACGTCGCTTATTGACTTGTCCGTATCCAGAAAAACCGGCAGCAGCAGATTGCCGTTTTCGTCGAGCTCGCCGACACACGTATTGTCGGCCAGGCCGAACGTGATAGTCCGTCGAGTCTCGTTGAAATAGAGCGGGTTCCCGAGGGTCGCCGGCAAAGTTTCGTCCGTCAGCACGAAGCCCCTCAGGTACAGCGAGCCTGTGCTGTCCAGGCGCGCGACGATCCGGCCGTGGATCACGAAGTACCACGAGTTGTTTGAAATGCGGACGTATCCCCATGAGCCGGCCGAAAACGCGACGAAGATTTCGATCCACAGCGCGAGCCGGACGGCGTCCGGTCGGCCGGCCTCGCCGTTGCCGATCACGCGGCGGACATCCTTGACTTCGGCCAGGTCCTTGATTATCCCGAAGGCCGGCCACGAAATTTTGACCACGTCCGCGCGCTCGAGCTCCATATCTCTCAGCGGCGTCGTGGCTACAAGTTCATAGTGGATGTCCTTCTGCGCGGCCTTCAGTTGATCAAGGACCGCCTCGACGAACGTCTGATTGCGGTTCATGTGGAACTCGTATGATTCCTTCTTCTCGCCGTATGTCGTCTGGCTGGTCGCGTCCTCGCGAGTGGTGACCGACCAGCCGCCGTCGTCGCCCGGGTCTTCGTCAGGCGCGAAATAGAACGTCTCGGCGTACCTGGCTTCGAAAAGGTTGCGGAGACCGTCCGTGCTTCCGCGGCGGAGCTTCGCGTCCACAAAATCGTCCATGTCCGTAAGCTCCTTGACCGAGCCCGAGAGCGAGGACGGCTTGATCTTCATGTGCGCGACGCCGGCCTCGAATGACAGGTAGGCCATCGCCTGAAAGCCGACGTCGTTTACGATCTCCAGCAGCTTCGTCTGCGACGTGAGGCGGAATGCGTTCTTGTATCCGCTTGCGAACAGTGTGCTCCGGACGGCTGCGAACGAGCTCGAGTCGATGTCGCTCGCGAGCACGGCGCCGCCGATCTCGCAGAGCAGCTCGCTGACTATGTCGGGCGCGAATTTGACAAGCTCGTTCGCCGTGCCCGTGTAGTCGCCGGTCGCGTTGTCCTTCCGCCCTTTGACGCCGCACGTTATGGTCGGCTTCAGGGTCACCGTGACGCCGCTCTCGAATTCGACCGTGAGCCACATCTCGAAGACGTTGATGGTCATTCCGGACGGGTCCGCCGTGAAGTTGTACTCGACCTTGAAGTCCAGGTCGTCGTAGTCGTCTGACGGCGTGCCGAAAATTTGCGTCCACGTGCGCGTGTTTGCGGAGGGCGTGCTGCCCAGGTCGTATGTCGAGCCCTTGCTGCTGAGCCTCAGATAATTCCAGGTGGTATACGCGCCGGTCCAGGACCACTTGATCGTCATGATCTTCTTTGTGATCTTGCCCTGATACAGCGTGTCGTTGAACAGGAGCTTGAGGTTGCCGCCGAACGAGCCGGTGCTGCTCTGTGATGCCGCCGTGTCTTCGTCGCCGTCGTATCCCCAGGACGGATTTGAAATGCCGCTGCTCGAATGGCCGGACGGCTCGGGCACGACGGCCAGGTCTGTAACATTGGAGCGGTCCTCGATTATCGGCCGACTCGGAAAGCGCACGAGCGCAAGCGTCATGCCGGATACGAGTGTCGTATTCGCAAGCTCGACGACTGAGCCGGAGATGGACAGCCCGTCCGCCTTGACGTCTGAGATCGCCTTGCACTCGTGGCCGGCGACCAGGTATATGTACGGGTTGGTCCCCGTCAGGACGCGCTCGACCGTCTTGCCGTCCGCATGCGCGCATTTGCTGGTTCCCCCGGTTTCGCGCGTCAAGCCGGTGAACGTCGTCGCCGTCTTGCCGGTATATGTCATCTGCTCGGCGTCGATCTTGAGCGTTCCCGTCGACGGGAAATCGTCCGTATCTTTTACGGTCATCGAGGTCGAGCTGATTGAGAGCTCGGCATCGAGGACGGTATCGACCGGGGCCGCAACCGGGATGCATGGGACGTCGACCGCCGACAGGTCGCCGACGATGATCGGCATCATCTGGCCCTCATTCGCGGATCGCACGTCCGCGAAATCGTCGGCCGATATCAGATCGCCGATGTCCTCGTTGAACTTGCGTTCGTAGCTGACCACGTTGAACCGGACGCGGCGCTCGTCGATGCTCAGGCCGCGCGCCGGCGACTCGATGATGCCCTTGAAAAGCAATACCTTGTCCGCCGCGGCCAACCCGTCGAAATACTGATAGATCCACACCGTCTTCTGTCGTTCGGGCTCGAAGATCAGAAACAGGTTGCTCTCCCTCCAGGTGTCGGCGTTGAGGATTTCGACATGCACGTCGCCGACGCGATTCCTCGAGAGGGTCTCGACGATCTCGCCGACGTTGACAAGCGCGCCGATATACGGCACGCCGCCGATTGTGACGTCGTAGTCGGAGAAGCGCTCGATCAGGCTGCCGGACCATTTGATCTCGACCAGGATTATGGGCGCGTTGCCGCGCGCGTTCTTCTGCGTCGTTGCCGGACCGCTCAGGCTCTTCATACGACTTCCTCCATCTCCAGCGTGGCGCGGCGACGCAATCCGCTCGTGATCTGCCAGCGGCCGCTCTGTGGATTGTTCAACATGCGCACGGTTGTTATCTCGCCGTCCTGGTCGACGAAATCGAATGCACGCATGCCGCCCTCGATCGCGGTTTCCCAAAAGTTCAAGAGGCCCAGATAGTCGGCGCCCGCGTCGCCGTCCGGCACGGCTTCAAAATGGTAGGTGATCCTCTTCATGAACGGGCTCTTGCGGGACCCGTATGTTTTGCCGCCCATCGTCGTCACGAAGACCTGTTTGACGTGTTCCCGAGCCGGTACGGGGAACTGGGGCCTGTTCTCGGTAAACTCGACAGTGCTGGTCGGGCTGGTCGCATTCGGATATTTCAGGAAGATGTTCGCCATTCACCTATTCCATCCGAGCCCTTCTCGTCGGCTCAGTTCTTGCTCGATTTCATCCACGACTGCGACCACATTGTTTTCATCCCAGAACATGCCGCCGTTGATGTTGACGTTGACCGTGACGCCTCCGGCCCAGGGGCCGCCAGCGGCGCCTGTCGTCGGCGATTGCGGCATCGGCAGCTCCCAGCCGGCGAACATGCCCTTGGATCTGCCTGTCAGGTTCTTTAGCGTCTCGTTCCATTGCCACACCTGGAACGGATCGCCGAGGTCGCTCGGCCAGCCTTGAGGCCCGGCCCAACTGAAGGCGGACTCTCCTATCCCGAGCCTGAATTCGCCAAAGGCCGCGCTCTTGATACTGTCGAGGCCGTCGCCGGCATTTATGGCCGAGTCAGCCAGAGCAGCCAGAGCTTTGCCGGTGTCTTTTTCGATTCGCGTATTATCGACAACAGCTTTAGTGTTGTCGGTGACGGCCTTCGCGCTGTCGTTCAACTCCTTCTCAAAAATCACAAGCTCGCCGTTTATCATCGCAAAGCCTTTTGGAAGAGCGGTGATAATCTCGCCGTTGACTTCCATGTAGCCTTTTGTGCCGGCTGCAGGTACTGCAGGTACTGCAGGTGATGTTTTACCGGCGTCCTTGGCGCCGGCAATCTCGGATTTGGTAAAGGTCACCAGGTCGGCCACGGCGCTTTTGAGTTCGGGGAACTTCTCTGTGAATCCAAGGAGCGCTTCCGTGAAGCCTCTAGTTCCGGCTTCCGCCCCTGCGACGGAGTTCTTGTATTCATCCACTCGATCTATCGCCACCAAATATTCTCTCCGGAGTTGGATCATCTCCTGGCGCGACTCGGCCATGACCACTTTTGCCGCCTCGATTTCGGCGCGATGCTCTTTGAGCGCAGCCGCGTTCTTGTTAAATTCCGCCTGGCTTAGTTTTTGATATTCGGCGCCGAAAGCCCCCGGCATCTCTGTGCCTAGTATTTTCAACAACTCCGCCTGGCGCATTTCAAGCTTTGGTATCATTACTCCGCTGAATTCCATGCGTTCGCGTGCAAACTGTTTATCGCTCCAAGCCTTGATTTGTCCGGCCGTTTTTGCAATGCCGAGAAAACCAAGATGCAGTTGCGATATCTTCAGGGTTACCTTGGTCGCGGTCTCCAGGATATTTTCCAATGCTATCGCCGAGACCCCGCCGAACCCGAGCATCTTGGCTTCGACGTCGCTCAGACTCGTGAACATCGTTTTGAGGCCGACTGTGGCCACCTCGACAATCGCGTTCTTGAGTTCAACCACGACAGCCGTGCCTTTGTCTAAGATGCCGCCCCAGTCGATGGCGCCCGCGACCTTTTCAACACTCTCGAATTTGGCGACAAGGCTGCCTAGGGCTTTTTCAAACGTCTCAGACTGCACGATCGAGCGCCCCATCGCCTGACCTGTCTCCTTGATTGACGCATAAACTGCTTTGAACCTGTTGGAAGCGGACTCTAACGTCCGTTCCATATCGCCCTGGGCCTTTGCCGTCGCCTTCATCAACGCGCCGTATCGGGCGAGAATCTTTTCCTGTTCGGTCAGCTTGCCTGTCACCGAGCCGATCCCGTGAGACATCGCATAGGCTTTCACGGTTGTCTCATTCAGCAGGATTCCGAGGCGTTTCAGGGGTTCGGCTTCGCCGGTGATTCCGGCCTGCAGCTTTTCAAACGCCTCGGCGGGCTTGCTATCGTAGAACGACGACATGTCATACGTCAGTTGAACGAGGCCCTTCGACATGTCATAGGCGGCTTTCTCCGAGAGGCCCATCGAATCGAGCATGACGTTCATGGTTCCCATGAATGCCTTCACGTCGTTGGTGTTCAGCCGGAGAGCATCCGCATATTGTTTCGCCCATGCTTCTGCGGATTTGGACATCTTCCCCATCGAGACGGCAAATAGGTTGTCCGCCTCGATCACGTCCACGCCCATTTTGATGATCGCAGTGCTTATGGCGCCGACGCCGAGCACCGCCCATTTTGCCTGACGTGCGATCGCTTTGAACGTCTTGCCTGCGACGGCGCTCACTGTGCCGAAGCCGGCCTTGATCGAGCCGAAGGCCGACTTGAACACTTTCTTCATCACGACGGCCGATTTCAGCACGGCGCCGCTGGCCTTGTCGACGTACTCGCCGGTTATGATTACTGATGTCTTTTTGCGGCCCATACGCTTAGCACTCCCGCTATCAGGGTTTCCGTCCGGTTTCGTTCGTGGTGCTCTTTGAGGATCGCTATCAGCTCGAGTTCCTCGGGCTCATACCAAGACGCGTACCGCGACTCGGCGACGCTGAGAAGCCTGCGGCCGCGCTCCAGCGCGTTGTACCACGTGAGAAATTCCGGGCCGTATTGCCGGATTAGTTCGTTGTTGTGGCATTCCTCGCATGGGCCGCATCGCTTGTATTCGCCTTCGTCTCTCTCGCAGATTTTGCATTCTTGCCGCGCCTTGGCATAATCGCTTTCCAAGAACGCGGTCAGGAGTTTCCCGGGCTGGTCTCCTCGGTGTCCTCGCCGATTGCCGCCTCGTCGTCGAGCGGGCCGTCGTCGTCGCTGCCTTCGCCGAGGTCGTCCGCGAGCTCCGCGTCGAGGTCTTCCAAACTGCCGTCGTACGGGCGTCCTTCGTCGGCGCGCACCCATGTCAGCCCGAGCTGAAGAAACCAGTCGCGCGGAATCTTCTCTTTCCAATCGTCCGGGTCCGTCTGCTCGTTCAGCGGGACGCGGCGATCGGGATCGGCCGGATCGTCGCCATACGAGCGCCGGACACCTTCGGCATATTTTTTTCCGAATGCGACATCGACATCCGGAATAGCGCGCATCTGCCCACGATACGGTTTCAGGCGCGCGCGCTGGTAATTGTCGGCGGCTTTGTGCGGCGGCACGCGAACGAGAAAAACCGGATCGGGTTTGACCGCGCTCGATACCGTCAGGAGTATCACATCTCCCGGCTGGTAAATGTTTCCTACCATGCTCGTAATCTCCTTCTCGGGCGGGCCTCGAGGCCTCTGCCCCTTCATGCGCTCCTGTCAGGTCAGCAGAGTCGGGACCTTGTTGATGACAATAAGCTGCAGGTACGGCCAGTCGGTGCCTGTGGTGTCCTTCAGCGGAATGATGCTCATGTCGGCCGTCAGGATCGAGCCGTCGCGGCCCTTCGGCGCTCGGGAAACTCGCGTGCGCGGAAAGATCACGCGGATCGTATACACCTGAACGTCCTCGATCACGGCGCCGAGCATTACCAGCTCCATCACGTTCTCGGTCTCGTTGAGCACGTAGTTGAGCTCGGTCGCATCGTCCGGCTCGATCTTCGTATCGAGCGTGACCAGGCCCGGGCCCTTGAGATCGGCCTTACGGAACGAGTCGGCAAAGGCGGCATTGGCATCGCCGCGGCCGTAGCCGTAGTTCTTTGCCGCGGCGTTTCCCATAGTCAGCCCGATGTCCGCGAGCTTGTTCTTGATTGATACGCCGTCCGCGACGCTTCCGATCCCGGCCGTCTCGCTGTATGTGCCGCCGACCTTGAGATCGGTATGCGCATCCCGCATATACGCCTCGGCTGTGTCGAGCTCGGCGGTTCCGGCCAGGTCCTCGGACGTGCCCGCAATCTTGCCAATCGACATGAGGGTTGCCGCGATGTTTGCGCGCGGGCCCTTCGGCACATTGAGCACGAGTTGCGAGCATGCTATGCCCGCGTAGGCCTTCTGTCCCAGGTCCGGGCTTTGCTCCCACATGGACGCAGTCGGAAGCGTTATCGCCTCCTGGAACTCAATTGTGTGACGGTACGTGTTCGGTGCGCCCACACCGTCAGGCTGGTCTGTCGAGATGCTGCCGAACAGCAGGCCGGCGAAAAAGCCGAACTCGCTGGACAGACAGTTTCGCCCGTGAACGATCTCGCCCTCCCACGTGTCGACGTCGTAGCGAGCCAGGAATTTCTTGCCCGTGTACTCCAGTTCGTCGGTGTTGACATCCTCGGGCTCGAGCATCATCGGCTCGTCTTCGAAATTGGTTCTGAACGGGTTGCAGCTCGCGAACGTCAGGAGCGTCCCGACCGTGACTTCCTTTTTCCGGCTGATCACTCGATATGACGGTTCCCTATTCAACATCTATGTCACCCCCTTCCTCTTCATCGTCGACGTTTTCCGATTTGGGCGCGGGCGGGGCCCGCAGCTCTGAATCATCGACACGGTCGAAATAGTCAGGATACGTCTCTGCGAGCCAGTCGTCGCGATATGTGCCTCCGGGCTTGTATGGTCCCCGCAACGGACCGTTGTCGATTGTGATCGGCTTTTTGCATTTGCTCGCCATGTTCAGACCTCCTAGGTTATCTTCGCGCGGTTGATGTCGAATTCGACTTGCGGGAAGCCGACGTATCCGCCCGCGCCAAGTTTTTCAATCGGGTTCGCGGCCTTGATGCTCTCAGCCTCCAAGATGTCGTTGGCCTGTCCGAACACCGTTGCCTTTCTGACCTCGGCGCGGACAAAGTCCTCGATCTTTTCGCGGATGTCGCGGGCCACCTCGAGTACCTCGCTCTCGCCGTTGCCAAAGACCACGCCGGCGATTACGAACGGGACGGTCACTTCCATTTCGCCGTATGTCCGGTCATCCCAAGCGGCATCGTCACGCGTGCGCATCGCCACAAAGAGGGCGGGCATCTCTTCGACTTCGAAGCCGTAAAATGGACGGGCGGAGATGTCAACCGGAATTTCGCGGACCCGGGCCTCACGTGTCTTTATGTTGGTCGAATTTCCGAGCCAGGCGTCGGCGTCCATCGCCGCCAGGATCGCGTCCTCCATCGCCGAGTAGTCCACTAGATTACGCCCTCTCTGCGGAGGCTCGTCCGATAGAGCGCGGCGATGCCCCGATCCATTTCAGCAAAAACTTCCGGTTCCTTGTCTCTTGCGGCCTCAGTGATGAACGGATTCGGAGTCATCGCGCCGACGCGCCGGCCGGTTGTTTTCTGGACGCGATCCACTGTGCCGTCAGTCACAAGGTGCGCGTGCGGCGCAGTCTTCGCGCGCGCGCCCACGACAGCGGCCTCCGGCAATCCTCTCCGCGATCGGAGACCTTTCACGCGGATGCTGCGCTTGAGATCGCCGCCCGTATAGGTTGTCGTCCCCCGCTCTTTGACAAGGCCGAAAACCCTGCTCGTGACGCGGCTCATCGTGTAGCCCGGGCCGACC
>CBDUSG010000034.1:0-12106 GCA_965369575.1 uncultured bacterium
ACGAATTTCAGTGACGAGAGGTCGCATTCGTCGGCCATGGGATGATAGACGAGCGCGTATAGCATCGAGGGTACGGCCCCGAAAGCGGTGATGCGGTATTGCGCGATCGCGCGGAAGATTTCTTCCGGATGAAACGGGTCCTGCAGTACGATGCCGTTGCCCGTGTGAAACGTGGGGTTCATCTGGCACATGTCGCCGAACCCGTGAAATAGCGGCAGGAACACGAGCAGCCGGTCTTGCTCCGAGAAATCGTTGATTTCGGCCAGCGTCTCGTTGTGCAGGCAGACGTTGCGCTGCGTCAGCATCACACCCTTGGGCGCGCCGGTAGTGCCCGATGTGTATTTGATGACCGCGACGTCCTCCGGGTCCCTCTCGACGATATCGAGCGAATCCGACTCGCGCTCCATCAGTTCCGGCATCGACTCGGCCCCCTCGTACTCGTCGACCGTGATTAGCCTGCCGACCTTCGGCATCTCTTCGCGCGCGTCGACGAACTCGTTGGCCGAGAGCCCGATAGCCACGAATATCGAGCAGCCCGAATCGTTGAGGATGTGCTTGAGCTCGGTCGAGCGAAGCAGGTAATTCATCGGAACGACGATCGCGCCGATTTTCGCCGCGGCGTAATAGGCGATGACAAACTCGGGCCGATTGTTGATCGAGAGCCCGACACGGTCTCCCGGCTTCACGCCGAGTTTCTTAAGAGAGTTTCCGAAGCGATTTGTTCTCGCGAGCAGATCGGAGTAGCCCAGCTCGAGATCGTTCCAGATCACGGCCGTCTTGTCCGGGTGTCTTGCGGTGTTTGCATGAAGCGCGCCTGTAAAATTCATGGCGCCTCCTCCCGATCCATGGCTTCGACGGCGCGAAGCCAGTCGGGATCATATTCGACTGAATGGATGATCGGGTCGTCGGGTCGCGCCACCTCGCAGTCGAAGGCCGACCCGCATGAAGGACAGTAGAAATGCCTGAAGAAAAATCGCGGCGCATCGAGCCGCGTCATCTGGCCCGACGGATGCGAGAGGTCGTTGATGGGGCCGATGTTCATTTTGGCGTGCAGCTTTGGACTGTCGGCCGCCGCGCAGAACACGTGGTCGCATCCCGAGCATGTCCAGAAGGTCGAGCCGTTCGAGTCGCGCACTATTTTCAGCGCCAGGCCCAATTCGAGCAGCGTCTGCAGCGGCGGCTCGGGCTCCGGCGCGGCTGAAAGCGGCGAGGAACTCGTCGCATCGGCCTTCCCGTCCGGCTCGAACTTTTGCCACTCGTGAGGATACGCCGAGCGGGACAACCGTTGCTGAATCGCGGCGCCTCTCAAATCCCGGGTGGCCGTTTCCTCGGACTCGCCGGTTGCCGGATTCAGCTCGACGCAGTAAAATTTCTTCGCGAATTCGCGTGAATACGACCCCGCTCTGACGTCTTCGGCCACTTTCCCGGGCTCGCGCGCCAGAGGATCTCCGAAGCCGCCCGTGCCGGAAACTCCAAAATAGATGACGTTCCACGGCGCCAGGTGCGACTCGCTCTTGGCCGCGAGCGGGGTGCATTCGAACTCATCCATCGATTGCGGGATGTAACCGCGCTCGAACATTTCCTGCAAGTCGGAGGTCTGCGAGAGCTTGAACCTCACTGCGGCGGCCGAGAGCCCGCCCCCGAAGCCCACGGCGTTCGGGAACTCGGCCCCGTGCGTCCACAGCAGCATCAGCATGTAAAACGTGTTGTAGGGCGTGAACGCGAGCTCGATCGAGTTGCCGCCTCGCATAGTGCCCGCGCCACCGCTCTGCCTGCCCATCCGGCGGAACAGGTAAAGCAGCGGGTAGTGAAGCTCGTTCGTCTCGACATTGGCGCACTGCGTGTAAGGGATGCCGCCGGTGCCGGAGACATCGAGGCCGTCCCTGGCCGCGTTGGCCGAATAACACATGCATATGCCGTCCATCAAGAGCGTTCCCCACATCTCGCCCGAAGGCGTCACTCCCACCAGCGTGTTGCCCAGAAACACCTGCGCGCCGCTGGTTGCGATCGATGTCCTCTTCATATGCTCGTCGGCCAGTCCCATGTTCGCAACCGCCATGGCGGCGGCGCAGGAAGTCGAGATCGCGCCCTCGGTGATGCCGTCGCTTACCGCCGCGGGGAACAGCGGGTTATTGACCGTGCCCTGCTGAGTTATGAATTCGATGTTGATGAGGATGCCGGCGTTCCAGGAGATGTCGCTGCACAACTGTTCGAGAATGCCGGTAAGCACTCCGCTTCGCAGCCCGCCGATGCCGCAGTTGGCGAAGCCCGTTGACTGCTTCGACGTGCCCGTGTAGTCGAATATCAGTTTTTCGCCCGTGTTCGTCATAGTCAACTGCATCTCGTACACTTCGTCCTGCAGCTCGGGCGCGGCGCCGCCTATCTCGTAGAAGTCGCGCACACGGAACTTCCCGCGCGGCAAAGACTTCAGCCGCCTTTTGAAAGCCTCGTTGCTGCGGTTCTGAATCATTATCATGACCGATTTAACGCATTCGGGGCCGTATCGGTCGATCAGCTGCAGCAGGTCGCGCCGCGCCGCGTTGTTGGCGGCGATCATCGAACGGATATCGAGTGCGACGATGCCCGGCATGCGGCTGTTGCGTCTTATGAGGCGGTCGATGTCCGCGCGCAGTTTCCCGCGCTCGACGATCTTGATGCATGGATACATATTGGGCTCGGCAAATGCGTCGCGCGCGTTCGGGCAAAGCCCGCCGGGGTCCACGCCGCCCATATCGAGCTGATGCAGCGTGACACCGCTCCATGAAAAAATCTCATCCTCGATGAAAAGAGGCGCGACGATGGCGACGTCGCACTGGTGTACCGGCCCGAGCCAGGCGTCGTTGCAAAAGAACATGTCGCCGTCATAGATGCCCGGGTCCTCGCGGTTGAGCCTTATCGTGTTCTCGACGACGAGGTCGGCGATGCCGGAGTGCAGCATTATGTAGGGGCCGAGAAAAACTGGCGCGCCGTCCTCGAGTGTGACGTAGGTGCTCAGGTCGTTGGCTTCGGCCGAGGTGGTCGTGCCGGAGACTTTCTTGAGCGTCTCGCCGATAGTCAATACGACGTACCAGAGCCGGTGCTTGACTATCTCGAACGTGACGGGATCGATATCCGCCGGCGGTTCCTTGAGTGTGTACCCGGTGCGCAGAACCTCGGGCGGATCAAGATCTTCGTGCGCCTTGCCGAAGGGATTCACGGTCACTCCTTTTCAAGAAACACGTTGCGATACTCATCCAGCCGCGCGCGACAGCTCGGCGCGACGACAACCGTCGTGCCGACCATTTCCAGGATGGCGGGTCCGTGCACGACGTTGCCGGGAACCAGTTTTTCGCCGTCATAGATGTCGGTCTCTACGAAGTCGCCGACGCGGACAAAGAAGGCTCTGCGCTGTCCCTTGCGCGCCGCCGAGGCCGATTCGCCCTCGATAGCCCCGGGCTCGATCCTGCTCTTCGGCGTTTTTGCGACGGCGCGAACGAACTGCGAGATCATGTCGCGGCCCGCCTCCTTGAAGCCGGCGTTCTCACCGTAAAGCTTGGCGTAGCGGCGGTCGAAACCCTCGATGACCTCGCGCACCGTCCCTTCGTTCAACTCGCTGTCAGGCAGCTCTATATCGACGTCGGTCACCTGCAGGTGGTACCTCATGCTCGCGCTCCGGGCGACAGAGATATCCGCGGAGTCGAACCCGTCGGAAATGAGTTCGGAGGCGCCTTGCTCTTCCATTTCGGCGAAAATGCGCTCGAGGGCGGCGACGTCCTCCGGCGGAAACGGCATCGAAAAAGATTTCTGATAGAACCTGAGCACGTCGGAATTGACGATGCCGAATGCGGACAGCACCGTCGCCAGCCCGGAGAGAGGGACGACGACGGACTTCACTTGAAGCTCTTCTCCGATCGAGATCGCGTGCGCGGGGCCGGCCCCGCCGAAGATGAACAGGTCGAAGTCGCGCGGGTCGTATCCCCTCTGCAGCGCGTGCAGGCGGATGGCGTCGGACATGTGCGAGTTCACTATTCGCAGCACGCCGCACGCGGCCTCCGATGTGTCCATGCCCAGAGGCTCGGCCAGGCGCTCCTTGATGGCGCGCTCTGCGGCCCCCTTGTCCAGCCGCATTTTTCCGCCGAGGAAATAGTCGGGATTGAGGTAGCCGAGTGCAATGCTCGCGTCGGTGACTGTCGGCTCCGTGCCGCCCCTGCCATAGCAGGCCGGGCCGGGCGACATGCCGGCGCTCTGCGGGCCGACCTTCATGATTCCGTCGTCTATATATGCGATGCTTCCGCCGCCGGCGCCTATCGATTCGATGTCGGCCATCGGCGTCGCGACCACGTGGCGGTCGTGATACGAGCGGATGCCGGAATTTATCCTGCCGCCGGAAATGATGCTGATGTCGAAAGAAGTTCCCCCCATATCGCTGGTGATGATGTCGGAGCAGCCCACGAGCGAGCCGATGATCCTGCAGGCGATCACGCCGCCGGTCGGCCCGGAATGCAATACGCGCACGGCCTCGCGCGCGGCGTCGAGAAACGGCAGCAGCCCGGCGTTGGCCTGCATGAGCAGGGGCGGCGCCGCGAGCTTGAGCTTTTTCAGTCTTTCGGCCAGGTCGACCGCGTAGCGCTCGACGGCCGGCCGCAGGTAGCTGTTAAGGACGGTCGTGCTGAAGCGCTCGTATTCGCCAAGCAGGGGGATAATCTTATGGCTCGTGTCTATGTAAAGGTTGGGGTAAAGCTCGCGCACGATTTCCTCGGCCCTCCGCTCGTGCTCGGAATTCATGAACGACCAGAGGAAAGCGATCGAGATCGCTTCGCACCCTTTTTCATCCACGAGCGTGCGCGCGGCGGAGCGGACCTCGTCTTCGTTCAGCCTGACGGCGATGTTCCCGCGGGAATCGACCCTCTCGGCGACGCCGGCGATCCTGTCGAGCGGCACGACGTCGAAGGGCCGCTCGTTTTGCGATTTTCTGTACCACTCCTCGGGAGGGAGCCCCTGGCAATAGGCCGAGCCGCGCATGATGCGCAGTGTCTCCTCGAAGCCGCGCGTCGTGATGAGCCCCACCCTCGCTCCGGCGCGGGTGATGAGCGTGTTGGTCGCGACGGTGCACCCGTGCGAAAACAGGCGCGTGTCTGCGAGCATCTCTTCGAGGGTCAGGTCAATAGAGGATGCAGCCTCACCGACCGCGTCTATCAGCCCCTGGGCGAAGTTCCCGGGCGAGCTGGGCATCTTGCTGACCGTCATCCGACCCTGGTCGTCCATCACGACGCAGTCGGTGAAAGTTCCTCCGATGTCGGTGCCGATGCAATAGGACATTTGTTCACCTGGCTGTCTGAGACGCCGAGGCGTTCTCGAGAACCGATTTTTCGGAAGGGACCGGGAGCGAGCACACGAGAAGCAGCTCCGCTTTCGAGCGCCCGGTGTTCCCCCAGTGGTGGGGCAGATCGGACTTGAAATGCATCCCGTCGCCCGGTCCGAGCGCATAGTCTTTTCCGTTGATTGTGAAAGTCACCCTGCCGCGAATGCAGTATACGAGCTCGTCTCCCCGGTGTTGGAGCGGTTCCTCACCGCTGTTTGCTCCGACCGGGAGCGCCAGGATAAAGCCGTCCATCTCGGGATTGAAAAGTTCGGCCGTAAGGCTTTGAACGGAGAAATCGCTCCCCTGCGTTTCCGCCTCCATCCGGTCCCGCTTCCTGACGAGGCTCACCTCCATGGTTCCATCCTCTTCATCGATGAAAAATCCAATTTTCTTGCGGAGCCCCCGCGCGATTTTCATCATCACGGCGATCGAGGGCATCATCGTGCCGGCCTCGATTTTCTGGATGGTGCTCGGGGCGACGCCCGAGAGGTTGGCTATCTGCTGGAGCGTGAGACCCATGGCTTCGCGTGTGCGGGCGAGTTTTTCACCGATTTTTCTTGTGGCGCGGTCTACCATATTCTGGCCTCCGTTGTGTTTGATGTTATACACGGATCTCGTCTCGCTGTCAAGAAAAAAATATTTCTCTTTGGAAATATGGGTGAAAATCCCGATGTCATGGGCGCCGGCTTTCGTCCAGGGGGCGGGCCGAGCGCATGGCAGCGTCGAGGCGGGGGAGATCAGGGAATATGGGCCGACCTCTCGTGCTCTGTCTCGGTTCCGGCCGGGGGCGGGGATCTCTTGCCAAGCGCGTTCTTAGAGAAAAAGCCCTGCAAACCCGCGTCGAAGCGTATCTGCAGGGCCCTCGTGGAGATGAGCGGACTCGAACCGCCGACCTACGCGTTGCGAACGCGCCGCTCTCCCAACTGAGCTACATCCCCAGAGTCATCCAAAATTATATCCAAGCGGGCGATGTTTTGTCAAACAGTATTCGTTTTTCCGCGTGATCCCCATCGCTGCGAGACTCTTATGATTGTTTTTGTGTTCCAAAACAGCCTCGGATTGTGGTAATATAAAGCTGGCGGGGAGAGTTTCAACAGGTTCAGACCACCACGGATTCAGGAGCTAACGGCAGAGTGAAGATACTCGTACTCGGCGGTTATGGCGGCATAGGCAGTTGCGTTGTCGAAAAGTTGATCGAGTTTTCCTCTCACCAGATCACCATCGCCGGCCGCAACCTGAAACGGGCGCGCTCGGCATGCAAGACGTTTAAAGACTACGTCGGCGCGCTCCAGGTCGACGCAGAGAAAAGGTCTACTCTAAGCAGCGCCTTCGGAGGCTTCGACCTTATCATAAACTGCGCCGGCCCTTTCTACAAATACGGGGCCGACGCGGCGATCGCCGCGATCGAGACAAGGACCCACTACATTGACATCTGCGACGATCCCGACCCCCTGTCCAAATTGTTTGTTCTCGACAGCGCGGCCCAGCGCGCGGGCGTAACCGTGCTGACCGGGATGGGCTGGAATCCCGGCATATCCAACATGACCGCGAAGCTGGGTGCAAATCTGCTCGATGAGATAGATGAGATAAAGATCGCCTGGGCGGTCGGCTCGGGGGACAACAGCGGACTGGGCGCCTTCAAGCACACGCTCCACGGGATCACCGGCAAGATTCCCATTTTCCAAGACGGCAAGCAGACCATGGTTCCGGCTTGGAGCGGAATGGAAATGGTGGATTTCCCGGCTCCGCTCGGCGAGCTGCCCGAGTTCTTGTTCGGACATCCGGAGCCGGTCACGCTTCCCCGGACCATCGAGGCGAAAAACATCAGTGTTCGCGGCGGCATCAGCCCGCCATGGAACAACACGACCTTGCGCCTTTTGCGCACGCTCGGGCTCACGAGTTCGAGGGAGAGGATAGACACTGTCGCCGGGATCATGAACAGGTTCAAATGGCTTTTCAGCGTGGGCGGAGTCGCCAACTCGGGGCTGCGTATCGATGTGATCGGGCGCAAGGACGGCCGGGAGCGCCACCTCGTGTTCAACATGATCGACCGCATTCGCCCGCTGACGGCGATTCCGTGCGCGGTCGCGGCGATCATGCTTTTGGAAGGCAGGATAACGCAAAGGGGCGTTTTTTCGCCCGAGATGTGCATCGAGCCCGTCGAGTTCCTCGACCGCCTCTCCGATAAAGGCTTGAAAATCCTTCGCGAAGGGCATTTATAAGGGCCGGAGCCGCCGGTCGCGACTCCGATCCGGCCCCGCGCGACCGGGCCGTTTTCTCTGTCGCAGGCAATTGCCTCCTCCGGTCGAACGAAAACATTTGAAAATTGCATAATGGAGATGTTATCTTATTCCCTGCGTTGATGAATTGTCTCGGCGACGATCACGCCGGGCAGGCCCGCAATCTTGCGGACGCCGATCGGGTCCCAAGCTGCAAGCCGGCCGATGAGTTCGCAAGTCGAGTGCGCGGATAAGCAGGCAGCTCGGCGGGGCTTTGACACGGAGGGAGACATTGATGAAAAGAAGTTCGAGGCGGCGCGCCTACAGGCTGCAGGTGGACTATGAAAAGCTCGGGATCAAGGGCTATGTCATCATCGATTCTCTCGTCAATGGGCTTTCGGCCGGAGGGCTTCGCATGCGCGAGGGCCTTACCGAGGATGAAGTCGGCAGGCTCGCTCGCGCGATGACCCATAAGTTCGCCGCGATGCGGATTCCAATCGGCGGCGCGAAGGCGGGCATCGCGCTCGACCCGCGTCATCCCGACAAGGCCGAGGTCATCGAGAAGTTTGCCAAGGTGATCCGGCCGATAATGGCCGAGAAATACCTCGTCGGCGAAGACCTTGGCACGACTAAGGCCGACATCGCCGCCCTCTATCGCGATGCGGGAATCAGCCCGGTTGCGGTCGCAAAAAAGAGGATGGCCCTGAAGGGGATCACCATCGACCTGCCGGACGATTTTGACCTCCTTTCGGACGAGTCTAATCTGGAAGAGTTGATGACCGGCTATGGCGTCGCCGAGTGCGCCGACGAGGCCTGCTCCCAATTGAGTCTGGATCTGTCGGGGGCCACTGTCGCCATACAGGGGTTCGGCAACGTAGGCTCGGGCTCGGCCAAGTTTCTGACCGAGAAGGGCGCAAAGATCGTCGCTGTCGCCGACGTCAAGGGAACGATATACCACAGCAAGGGCCTGCCCGTCGACAAACTGATCGCGGCACGCGACGATTTGGGAACGATCGACAGAGGCAAACTGGATTTCAGCTTTACAGAGTATCCGCGCGACCAGTGGATGTCCCTATACGCGCAGATACTGATTCCCGCGGCGGTCGCGGATGCGATAACGAAGGAGAACGTCGGCAAAGTGACGGCACGTCTTGTCATCGAGGCCGCCAACATTCCCGCCACTCTCGAGGCCGAGCGAAAGCTTCACCGAATGGGGGTTGCAGTTGTGCCCGACTTCATAGCCAATGCGGGGGCGGCTTGCGGATTCGGGCTGTTGCTCTCCGGTCAGACGAAATTCGATCCCCAACAGGTGTTGCAGGAAATAGGCGTGCGGATCAGGAGCGCAACGGCAAAAGTGGTCGAAGCGGGCGAAAATCGCAACCTGCTGCCTCGAAAGGCCGCCGAGAACCTGGCCGAGGAAGAGTTGGCCAAGATAAAGGAAAAATTCGGCTAAATGAAAAGAGAGCCATCGCCGGACATCGAAGAGGGGCTGGGCAAGCTCGAGGCGTTCGCGAAGGAAAAAGGCGCTGTCTGGGCCGGCAGAATCCCCATAGACAGAGTCGTCACGGATGAGCGCGTTTACTACAAATGCCTTTACGGCTGTCCGTCGTTCGGATCGTCGAAGATGTGCCCGCCCAACACGCCGCATCCGAGGGACTTCGAGCGCGCGCTGAGGAAGTTCAGGTGGGGTGTCCTCGTGCAGACCCGTCCTCGGGATATCACCGAGATCGTGGTGGCGGTCGAGCGGGAGGCTTTCCTGCAGGGCCATTATCTGGCGCTCGGCCTCAAAGGCGGGAAATGCTTTCTTTGCAGCGAATGCACCGCTGAAGACGAGCCCTGTCGCCATCCCGACGAGGCCCGTCCCTCGATGGAAGCGCTCGGCATTGACGTCTTTTCCACCCTCGAGAACGCCGGCATTCCCACCGCCGTCAAAAAGAGCGGCGAGGAAGAATGGTTTTTCTACGGGCTGATACTGGTGGAATAATCCCTGCCCGGTGTCTTCAGGAACGGTTTTTCTTCAAGTATTCTTTGAGCCGGTTTTCGAGATCGACCTCCCATCCGCCGTGATAGACGACCTTTGTGGCGATCTCGCTCGCCAGGATGGCGTATTTGATTTTCGGGGGGAGCCCCTTGATTCGTGCGCGGTACCTGGGGCTTTCCCTGATGATGGCGGGAAGGTGGCTGAGCAGCGTTCGCCGGAACAGCCGCTGGTCGGCCAGCTCGGGCCGGCTCTGGAAGAAGTCGAAAAGCATGGCGTAATACTCGTTGATTTCAGCGCTTATCGAATTTGCGATCTCTGTGTACAACCGCTGCCCCGCGCCCTCTCGATGCCTCCTCATGATCAGGCCGGCCTCCTCTTCGGCCCTCTTGTCGAGAATCTGAAGCACATCTTCCACGTAGGCTTCCTTGTTGGCGAGAAACTCTTTTTCCGTCATCAGCAGGTTTGCGATGATCTCGTAGGAGGAGGAGATGACGCCGCACTTGTTTGCCGAGGCATCGCGCAGGACGATCACGCCCCGGTTCTGAAGCTCTATCCTCGCCTCGGGCGTGATGTAAGAGTTGGCTCCCTCGACGACAACTCGCGCGGTCGGAGCGCCGTCGTCGGCAAACAACCTCTGCCAGTTCTTTTCGTCGATGCTCTCCGGCCGGCCTCCGCACGGGAGGAAAAGGTCGGCGGCGACCGAAAAAATCAGGTCGTCGAATTCCCTGTGAAACTCGTCGGCCGTAATCCATTGTTCCTCGACGCCGGAGTCGGTTCGCGCGAGCTTCCTGTACAGTTCGCGCAGCCCCTCTCTGCGACGCTGTCGGCGAAAGATGATGAAGCCCCCCGGATGCAGCGCCTCGGGCGCGAAGTCGATGATGTCGCGCCTCAAGACCAGCTTGCCGAGCGCCTTCGGGTCGGCCCCCTCCGGATCATACAGGCCGCCGGTCCCGGCCGCGACGCTCAGAATTTTCGCCTTCGGGCATCGCTCGATAAGAAGGCGCATGGCGTTGCCGGCGACGTCGCCGTTGGTTCCGCCGGTGATCTTCACGGTAAACGTGTCGCTGTGCATGTCGATGCCGAGCTCTTTCATCGCGATCTCGGAGAATTTCACTACTCCCCTGGAGGTGACGCCGTAGTCCTTATGATTAATGCCCACTCGCTTGCTGGATATGACGCCGATGCCGAGGAGATATCCCCGCTCGAGAGAAAGGCGCGCGATCAGCTCGATCATCTCGTCGTGCATGTTCTCGTCGGGTCCGAGCTCGATGGGCTCGTCCTGGCCGTAATAATCGATCACGCGCGAGTTTTTCGGACGCCCGTCCTCCGTTGCGAAGATGTCGAAAAAGGCGTTGATGAAGCCGTACTGAACCTTGTAGAGCCGCTGGGTCACGGCCTCCGGCGAGCCGGCGTCCTTTGCGTCGAGGGCGACGGTCATTTTCGATCCGCCCTCGTATATGTCCTTGTTCTTGAGATGCTGCGTGTGCGCGAGGATGAAGACTTCCCTGAACAGCGAGTTGGCGTTTGTCAGCAGCTCGTCCTCGGTTCTGCATATGATGGTGCGCCATCCGCCCCTTGCGATGTCAGAGAATCCAATGTGGTAACCCACTCCGTACCGCCCGAAGAAGAAGGTGATTCGGAACGGGGTGCGCGCTGGAAGGTCGGAGGTAAACTCCGGCCCGAGATCGGCAAGATACGCGGGATCGAGGCGAAAGGCGAGCGCGTGCTTTTCGGGCACGAAAAAGTTGGTCTTGAGCGTGTGGACAATGAACGACAGACATGTTTTGAAAATCGTTCGTCTCAGTTCGTCCAGATACCGCTGCCCCGTGTTGTAGCTCTCGATTGCCTCGACGGTTTCGTCAAGGGCTTTTTCGTATGTCTCGCGCCTGTTTTCGACGTCCGGCTCGAATTTCTTCTTGAAGACGTCGATCAACTTCAGCGTGATCTCGGCATCGGAGCAAAAGGCGCTCTTGACGACCTCGGGATCGTAGCGGTCGGGCCGATTGTGGGCCAGCGTAGTGTGGCAGAACGAGATGAACGCGTCGGTCAGCGAAGCCTCCTGTCCCGTTGCGATGCGCGGCGCGACGAACCGGCTGTAGGCGGCGCCGCCGGTGGACAGTATCTGCGTATTGTACAGCTCGGTCTTTAGGCTGCGGAACAATGCGGAGTCTTTTTCCAGAAGTTTTCCGTCGTATCTGATTATGTAAAAGGTGCCGAGGAAATACGGGTGGACGCCCGTGCTGATATTGAGGCTGTATGAGCGGCGCACCCCGATCTCGAGCCGCTGGAACACCTCCATCGTCTGTGTCATGAACCCTGTCTGCGGCGGATTGCCCACCGAGAACAGCAGCCGGGATTCCTTGTGGCGCCCCACGTGCTCGGTCGCTTCCAGGTCGAGGTATAGCCCGCCATGCTTTCTGCCTTGCCGGTACAGCCACAGCACGCGCGCAATCCTCTCAGGAGGCGAGATTCGCACGTAGGATTCGCTGTTGAGCCAGAGCAGCCGAATCTCTTCGTCGAACCGCTTGAAGTTGCGAATGTGAAGACGGGTGAGCATGAGTACAA
>CBDUSG010000035.1:0-11900 GCA_965369575.1 uncultured bacterium
CTACGAAGGCGCTTGCATGCAGGAAAGTCCCGAAAAAAGCCGCATAAGCCACCACCCCATAAATGAAGACAATGATTCTACCCATGGTGTTCATGACTCCCCCTCCTTTTTGATTTGACGAGATTAAGGAAACTCGCGCCATTCATATTTTTTCAGCCCTGAGCGAGACATCTTTGGGGGTGGGTGGATGGCGAGCCATTGTGGAAAAGGGTGACGGGAGGCAATCTGACGTGTATCATAATTCAGAGATGACATCGAGATTTCCGCGGTTACTGAATCAAGATAATAATAGTATTTCGGCCTACAATATCTTCATAGTCCGCTTCAATATATACCACGAAAATCAAATTGTGTCAAGCAGAACCTCCCAAAAGAGGGATTTAAAACGCATTCGGCCTAGCTAAAGCATTGAGGAGAATAGATTTATCAAGAGTGGGGCAGAAAAGATTATTTAAAGCTCTGCCTTTGCCGGTTCATTCTCTCTCATCGTATGGAGGACCGCCTTCAATGCGATTTTCTGTCCCGGCCCGGATCGATATTTCAAGGCGCATTCACGCCGGGCGCCCGAATAGGCTGCCACAAAGGCGCATCCGCGAACCCCTGATCTGCGGCGCCACTTTGCCGCCCAAAATGCGCAAGAACAATGCCAGCTTTTTGAAAATCTCGAATGAACCCTTGTGTCGTGCAACTGGGGCTGACGGCGTAAATCGCCGCGTGGTGGTGCGGGGGCGTAAGACCATGATTTGCGTGAGGTTGGAGCATCGACAGGAACTATGTCGATGAGCGGGATGACTCGCCGGAGCCCCGCCGTGAGGGCTTTCCTTGACAAATGCAGGGTATTGGGATACTCTTATACTGACCAGTTAGTATAGAAAGAGGATCCATGCCCAGGGCAAAGACAAAAAAAGACTTCCAATCCGAGCAGTCGCGCGCCGCCATTCTGAGGGCGACGATGGACCTCATCTCGAAACATGGGTTCAACGGGACCTCGCTCGATAAGGTCGCGGCCCAGGCAGGGCTGAGCAAGGGTTCTATTTTCTGGCATTTCGAAAACAAGGAGAACCTGTTCCGCGCCGTGATCGAGTCCATTCGCAAGGCCCTTTTCGAAGGGCTCATGGTGGGACTCCGCGAGGGGCTCTCGGCAAAGGAAAAGGTGACGCTTCTTCTCGATAATTACACGGAACTGATCGAAAAGGACTGCTCGCGCTGCATCGACCTCACGGTGCTCATAATCGAAATGGTCGAGACGAATCCGCTGTTGGCCGAGGAGCTGCGCGACCTGTTCGGAGAACTCGCCAACACCTTCACATCCCTCCTCGAAGAAGGAAAAAGAGGGGGCGAAATAGACTCGGCCCTCGATTCACTGATGACCGCCTACGCCGTCGCGGGTAACCTGCAGGGCTTGACGGTCCAGTACTACCTCAATCGCGACACGCTGCAATACAGACGTCTCATGGACGCCTATAAGAATCTGGCGCTCAAGGGTCTTTTCGCCGCGTAGGTCTTCCTTCCCGTGTACGGTCGCTCCGCCTTGCGCATATCTTCTGAGGCCGATGAACTGGCGAGAAATCGTTCTCACGACCGATTCACTTCCGGGCCGCAAAACCCTCATAACGCGGGCAAGACGTTTGACATCAGCCTCGAAATTGAGCTAGAATTCAGTCATCCGGGCGTTTATGGGAAACTTCCCGAATACCGATCGGGATTGCCTTCGGATATTCTTTAGGTCTGCGGGAACACGCGTCTGCAGGCCCCGTTCGGATACGGCCGACGCGAACCCCGCATGCGGGTAGCAAGACGCAGTAAATCATTTGAAAGCGACATGTCGCACTACGACGTCCTCATAATCGGCGGTGGCATCAACGGCTCCGGCATAGCGCGCGACTGCGCGATGCGCGGGCTGAAAACCGTGCTCGCGGAGAAAAAGGATTTCGCCGCCGGCGCCACCGGCACTTGCAGCGGGATGATCCACGGCGGACCGCGGTACCTCGAATACAATATCGAGACCACCCGCACCTCCTGCGTCGATTCCGGCTATATCCAAAAAATCGCTCCTTTTCTGCTTTTCAGGATTCCCTTCATCTTTCCCGTGCTCAAGAGCAGCAAATACAACATGGAGTTCATCGAGACCTTCATGGAGGCCTACGACAAGTTCGTCGCCCTGAAAAACGGCCGCCCCCACACGCGCCTCACACGCGCCGATGCGCTCAGGCTCGAGCCCGGGCTGACCGAAGAGATCGTGGGCGGCGTGACGATGGATGAATGGGGTTGCAGCCCGTTTCGGCTCTGCGTTCTGAACGTGCTTTCGGCCCACCGCCACGGCGCCGAGATACGCAACCATACGGTGGCCGAAAAGCTGCTTATCGATGAAAACCGCCGCGTCGTCGGCGCCAGATTGCGCAACACCCTGACCGGCGAACACGAGGAGATCCGCGCGCGCATCGTCTTCAACGCCGGCGGCCCGTGGTCGCCCCAAGTGGCGCGCATGGCATACGCAAACGTAAAGCTCCGCCCCGCCAAGGGCGTTCACCTCGTGTTCGACCGAAGGCTATCAAACGTCGCGATAACCGCCGAGACCATTGACGGCAGGAGCATCTTCGTGCTTCCCTACGAGAATACCTCTCTCGTCGGCACGACCGATGACGACTACTACGGCGATCTCGACAACGTCACCGTAACTCGCGACGAGGTGCAGTATCTGCTCGAAGGGATAGAGCGCGTGTTCCCGTCCATCCGGCGCGAACGAATTATTCGGGCATTTGCCGGCGTCAGACCGACGCTCTATGAATGGCGCAAGATCGAGGACGAGCTCTCGCGCGAGCACAAAGTCTTCGATCACGAAGAGACTGACGGAATCAAAGGCCTGCTTTCCATCGCGGGCGGCAAGCTCGCCAGCTACAGGATGATGTCGGAACACGCGACCGACGTGATCTGCCGCAAGCTGGGGATCAATGAAAAATGCCGCACGCATCTCAGGCCGCTGCCCGGTGGTGAGAGCGAGGTGGATATTCGGGAGGCCGCGCGCGAACACGGGACGCCGGCTTATGTTATCCAGCGGCTGTACCAGCGGTACGGCTCCGAATATTCCAAAGTGCTCGCCGAAGGACCGCCGGGTTCGGCGAACGCGATAGTATGCCAGTGCGAATCGGTCACCGAGGCCGAGATAAGGTATGTGGTTCGCCACGAATGGGCTCGCACGCTCGACGATGTGCGAAGGAGAACACGACTGGGGGCCGGCCCGTGCCAGGGGCATCGCTGCACGCTGGCCGCCGCATGCATCCTGGGCGAAGAACTGCACTTGGGTCCCGACGAGCTGAGCTCGGTCGCCATGGAATTCCTGCAGGAACGCTGGAAGGGCAAGGTCCCCGTGCTCTCGGGGCTCCAACTCGCGCAGGAAGAGATAAACAGGGCCACGCATTTCCTCTCGGCAAACATTGAAGAGATGCTCGCGGCCAAGAGGTACACCTCCAATGGAGGCTGACATCATCGTCATCGGCGGGGGGATGGCGGGCACGACAGCCGCGCTAAGGGCGGCCGAGCGCAGGCGCAAGGTTTTACTGGTCCGCAAAGGGCACGGTTCAACCGCGATGTCTTCGGGCGTTATCGACATCGCGGGTCCCGACGGCTTCCTTCCGCTGGACCAATGGGATTCGGTCCCACCCATACCCGAGCGGCTGGCCGATATCCTGCGCGTAAACCCTCTTCATCCCTATTCGATAGTCGCCGGCGGCCGTGATGGGCTCGAGCGCCTTAGCGGCCGACTGCGCGATGCATGCGATTTCGTGTTCGCAAAGGTGCCCGGATTTCAGGGATCTTACGAGCGCAACATGGCGCTGGCGACCATGCTCGGCACGGTCAAATTTTGCGCGTTCGCCCCAGCCTCGATGGCGGGCGGAGACATCGCAAAGATGAGCGAGGCGCATCTGCTGCTGGTCGGCCTGAAAGGGCTGCCGCATTTTCGCACACGAATCTGCAGGCGCGCGATGGAGAGATACCCGTCGCTGCACTCGCCGAAAGCCATATCCAAGATTGAAGTCGTCGAGATGGATGTTCCTCGCCGCGCCGATGCACCGCGAATGACCCCGTTCGAGGCGGCGCGGCATTTTGACGATCCGCGGGCGATCGAGGAATTCGCTCACGCGCTTGCAAAGCAGATACAGCCCGACATTACGCACATCGGCCTGCCTCCCGTGTTGGGGCTCGACAAGCATGAGGAGGCCTTCGAAAAACTCACAACCGAGTTGGAGCGCACGGTTTTCGAGCTTATCTCCCCCACCTTCTCCGTCCCCGGCTACAGGCTCCAACTGTCCCTCCATGCCGCGCTTCGCGAAAGCGGCGTGCGCGTGGTTACGGCGGAGATCACCGAAGTAGAATGCGACGGCAGGCTCGTCAAGAACCTGGTGCTCGAGAGCATGAAGTCGCGACGCACGGCTACTGCAAAAAGCTATGTCGTCGCAACCGGCAAATTCAGCGCCGGCGGGCTCGTTGCCGACGACCTCCCCAGGGAACCGCTCTTCGGACTGCCGCTGTTCGCCGGCGACAGGCGCGTCGACGACAACGCCGTACAGGAATTGCTCGAGCGGGACGCCGAAAAAAGACAGCCTTTCCTCTCATGCGGCGTGCATGTAAGCGCGTCGCTCCAGCCGCTCGATGCGTTCGGCGAGCCGGCATATGAGAACCTGTTCGCGGCCGGCTCGATAATCGGAGAATATGACTACATCAGCGACAGGTGCGGCATGGGCGTCGCCGCGCTGACCGGGTTCCTGGCCGGAGAAAAGGCGTCGGGGTAAGGAGCGAATCGACGGCGGATCGCCGCATATGCGTCTCATCGATCTCAGCGTGTCCACCGAGGAAAGCCCGAGCGAAACGTGGAAGCCCGAGATCGAGCGCCGGGACCATGCCGAGGGCTCGCTCGCGATGCAGTCGATATTCAATTGCTCCAAAGAGGATCTTCCCGACGGGCTCGGCTGGGCAAACGACCAGATCACACTCATCACCCACACCGGCACGCACCTCGACGCCCCATACCACTTCTTTCCCACCAGCGGAGGAAAACCGTCGCGCACCATTGACAATGTTCCGCTCGAGTGGTGCTTATCATGACGGGGACGGACAAGTTCTGGGGGAAGCCCGAATATCCCCGGAAAGGCTGCGGCATGGGCAGAGAGGCCACGCTTTTCCTGACCGAGCGGGGCGTCAAAATTATGGGAATCGACTCATGGGGCTTCGACCGGCCGTTTGATCGGATGGCGAAGGAGTTCGCCGAAACCAACAATATACGGCTGACACGACACCAGAGCCTTCAGAAAATGCGCAAGACGTATGATGGAAGAAGGTTGCCGCTGCTTAACCCCTTGCATACTAAGGCTTTTTGCTTGAAAAATCGCCTCGGCTGTGATAGAATCATGGTGGGTTAATGCGACCCGTCTTTAGAGAGCATACTGCTGTGTATTGAAGGCTTAAGCGCGACCGAGCCTGTGTTGCGCCGTGGAGACCGGGAACCGATAAATGATACGCGATTAGCTCCGCCAGTTGCGACAAATGAGGAAAACGGCGATTATGCAAAGACAAAAGCGCGCGCACCGAACACTTACTTTCCTCACGGCTCTCACTCTCGCACTCGCCTTCACCAGCCTCAGGCCTGATGCCGCCCCCGCGGACTCCGGGAAAGACTTCGTAATAGTCATAGACGTCTCAACCAGCATGACTGACGTTTTCGACGATGTCAAGGAGTTCTCAAAGCGCACGATCGGACGAGCATCGGTCGGAGACAATGTCACCGTCATTACTTTCGGCGAGCAGGCGACGCTGCTCGATCGCAAACAGATACGCGGCAAGGCCGATCTGGTGAGCCTGCAAAACAGCGTCGAGGAACTATATCCGACCGATTATGCGACTTACATCAATAGCGGCCTCGAGAAAGGGCTTTCCGAGCTCCGATACCTTTTCGACAGAAATCCCGACCGCGAGCGAGTCCTGCTTTGGCTCAGCGATGACAAGGACAACCCGCCGGAGGCGCTGGGCAACGACTACATAACACTGGATAAGCTCAAGGACGAAAACACTGATTTCGAGCCCGGCAGCGAATGGTTCGAATACGACGCTCCATTGAGTGAAACCGAAAGCCAAAACATCGAAGATTTTGTGATGTGGGCTCGCCGTGCGACCTTCCGGGTCGTGGTTAAAGAACCGTCTGTAGACTTCGGGTCGTTCGAAGACGGCAATGTGCAAAAGGAGGTCACACTGACCTTCGACCCCCTGCATCCAGGTGCCGCAGGACTGGATTTTCTCGTTTCGGGCCGGCTCGTGAATACAAACGACCCGAGCCAGAAGATAACGGCAGAGGTCACACCTCAGCGCGTCAGGTCTTCGGGGCAGATGTGGAAGCAAAAGTTTCAGGTGACCTTCACTGCCGATCCCGGCGAATACAGTGGAGTCATCGCGTTCCGGTCGATCGCTGGAACGGCGCTCGAGCTCGTGCCGAGCGCGGTGAGTTTTAAGGTGTCGATAATTCCGCCGAAACTGGAGCCCGAGGAACCGGCCGGGCCGCCGGTAGAGAAGACGAGGCCGAAAGGTCTGCTCGCCGACGCCAAGGCAAAGGGAATCATTGCGACCGAGGCCCGCCCGCCCGGCACGACACGAATAGAGAAAGCAATCGGTTTTGGCCCGCTTGAGCCCGGAAAGAAGGACAGCAAGATCGTCACGTTGTTCCTCAACAAAGAGGCCGACCCTAAAACTATTACGCATGACCTTTCCATCAAGCATCCCGACGGAGTCAAAGTCGAGAGCAAGGTTTACGGCAAGGGCACGAAGCTGGCCGCCGAAATAACCATCTCGGTGGATCGAGATATCCAGATGCCCGAAACATTCTCCCTCGAAAAAGCGTACGAGGGCAGCATCCGCTTCAGATCAAGCGAGCCCGGCGTGGAAGTTCTGCCTATTTACATCCCGATCCGAATAACTTTTAACGAGGATCGGGTGCGATGGGGCAGAAAGATGCTTCCGCGGACCGACATGGGACAGGTCAAGGCAAGACGCATGACTTTCGAAGAGCTTACGAAGCAGCTGGCCGAGGGGGAAAAAGAACAGGAAGAAGCCGCCGGTCCCGTGGCGACTTTTTTGCGTGAAATCTACAAGCAGGCTACTTCTCGATACATAATGCTTTTGGCGCTTGCCGCCGTGGTCGTGATCATCGCCGCGCTGCTGTACAGGATGCGGCCCGCCAGTGAGACTTTTTCAGGCGAACTGGTGGTGATCAAGGATCCGACCAACTCGAACATGAAAAACGTGAACCTCAAGCGCGTCGGCTCGCTGCACGACAAAAACATTCTGACTGTCGGCAGTTCGCCCCAGGCCGATATCCGCCTCAACCACGATTCGGTCTCCGCGATACACTGCAGAATCGGGGCGAAAACGATCGAGCATCGCCCGGAAATCAGCATACATCCGATCAAGGGACAGGCCGTCAAAGTCAACGAGATAGAACAGGTCGAGAAGGCCCAGCTCGCCGACAAGGATTTGATAGGGGTCGGTGGTTTTATTCTGCTGTTTTCCAACCCCGAGGCCCAAAAGGAAGTGGTGGCCCGCTTCGTCGACGGCAGGACAATGCGCGGCACTCCGGTAACTTGGGACATTGGGACACCCTCGTTCGAGTTGCTCAGGTCGGACGTCGGCGAGGCCGAGGAAACAGCCGAGGAGATCACCATAGTGAAGTTCACCGACCTCAAGGCTATCTTCTTCCTGCGGGCCGATTCGAGCCCGGAGACGGCCATGCCCGCTGAAATGATAAATAGAGAGGAACTCGTCGAGGTCACCTTTTCGGACGGCGAGAAAATCGAAGGCTATCCCCTCAAAGACTTTTCCGACTCCGCCGGCAGGTTCTACGTCGTTCCGTTGGAAATGCCGAATGTCGCCTCTGTCCTCATCGAGCGCACCGGCGTCACAAACCTCGAGAGACGCAAGGCGCCCGCCGAAATGGAGGCTGAAAAATCAGTCGGCCTTTTGGCATCACTGCGAAAACGCAAAGGCGCCTCCCCGACCGAATAGGCCCCGTCGGCTCTACTCTTTGCCCCGGTGAAGATGCGTATTTATCCGTCTTACGCCCTCCCCGGGTCTTGCCGCCTGACGATTTTCTTATCAGAATTAAC
Organism: uncultured bacterium; assembly: GCA_965369575.1. Lineage (GTDB taxonomy): Bacteria > Abyssobacteria > SURF-5 > SURF-5 > SURF-5 > CBDUSG01. The sequence continues at coordinate 8,148 of CBDUSG010000035.1, forward strand.
TGGAGGTTCGGTCTGCCTCATGACTTGAGGCAAAAGTGAGGTGGTGTGCCCGATGCATCCCAAATATCTGCTCCTCATCATCATCATATCAACTGCCGCGGCCGGATGCGCGTCGACGCCCATCTCAACTGATATGGCCGCCGTCATGGCCGATCCCGCCCGGTTCAGGAACGAGCTCATTGAAATAACGGCCCCCGTACTCGAGAACTCTCCACCGCAGGGAGACGATTATCGCACGTGGAGCTTCACTATCGGCACGTCCGCCGGCTATCGAATCATGGCGAGCGAGGAGGGCTTCAATCCTTCGACCATCGAAAAGGCGTATCTCCTCGTCGAAGACGCCCGGCGAGCGGGAGAGCCGGTGACGGTAACCGGCAGGCTCAGGGTGGGCCCCTATCGCGAACTCGAGTCGGGTATGGAGGTGGAGCTGGTCTCAGTTCGATATGGCGCCATCGGAATCAGAACCGACAAAGGTCCGTTCGTGCGCCGTTACTCCTATTACCCGTACTACAGCCCGTTTTATCTCCACTTCGGCTATTATCACCATTACGGCCATCACCACCATTGACAAAGGCCGCGTTCAACAAGCAGTCGGTCCGCAAATTCGCAGAGCGTGTCGATCGAAGAACCGGAAAGCATCTGCCGCACATGGCAATGGAGGAAGCGACATGAAAGAAGAACTGCCGGAGCATTTCAAGAAATTCGTCGACAGGTACCCGAGCATCTGGCAGGCGCATCAGAAGCTGACGGAGGCGACCGCCGAGTCCGGGCCGCTCGACCGCAAGACGCGCGAGTTGATAAAGGTGGCGATATCGGCCACGGCAAACCAGGAGACCGCGGTGGAACGACACGCCGTCATGGCCGCGCAAGAGGGCGCAAAGCAGGAGGAAGTCTACCAGGCGATCCTCCAGCTCATCACGATCGTCGGCTTCCCGCGCGCTTCGGCGGCGCTCAAGTGGGCCGAACGCGCCTTGACCGGCAGCGACTGAACAAAATTGGTCGTCACCTCTCCGAGCAATCCCGCGGCGACACGCGGCCGCGCGCCCGATATCATTTGAAAAGGGCCTGCCTTTGTGTTACGATATAGGCCGCCGACGGGCTCTCCCGGCGTGTTGTTTCCTTTTTTCCCATTCACAGAAAAGCGAAAGCAGGATTAAAGACAAGTTTGTCCAGAGGCTGCGAGATGTCTATCAAGAAACAGCTTGACAGTATTTTCAAGCCCAAATCCGTTGCCGTAATCGGGGCGAGCAACAACCGCAAGCGGTGGGGCTACGGAACAATGAGAAGCATCCTGAAATCCGGTTACAGGGGCAAGCTCTATCCGATACACCCGAAGGATGAAATGATTCAAGGCCTGCCTGCTTATCCGAGTGTTTTGGATGTTCCCGGCGAAATCGATCTCGTGGTTTTTGTCGTCAACGCGGCCCAGACGGTGAAGGCAATGGGCGAGTGCGCGCAAAAAGGCGCAAAGGGCGCGGTGATAATTACCGCGGGATTCGCCGAGATCGGCGACGAAGGCCGGCGCCTGCAGGACGAGATTGTGGCGGCCGCGAGAAAGGCCGGCATTCGTTTTGTCGGGCCCAACTGTCTCGGCATATGGACTTCGGCCGTTTCGTTCAACTGCGCATTCTACAGAAGTCCGAACCCCGGCCCTATCGCCTTCATCTCACAGAGCGGGACAATGGGCGAATACCTTCTCGAGATCGGCCTGGCCAAGGGCTATGGATTCAGCAAATTTGTGAGCAGCGGCAACCAGGCCGACCTGAATGTCTGTGACTACCTGGAATATCTCGGCAACGATCCCGACACCAAGACGATCGTTCTGTATCTCGAGGGCATAAAAGACGGCCGGCGCTTCCTTGAAGTCTCGCGAAAGGTCACCGCCGAAAAGCCGATCGTTATGTACAAGGCCGGGCACACGTCGGCGGGCGCGCGGGCGGCCATGTCGCACACGGCCTCACTGGCGGGGAACAACGACCTCTTCGAGGCCGCATGCAGGCAAGCGGGAATAATTCGCGCGAGCGAAGTGCTGGAAGCTTTCGATATGGCCGAAGTGCTGGCGCACCAGCCGCTCCCAAAGGGCAATCGCGTGGCGATCGTATCCGGCGGAGGCGGATTCTGCGTGACTACGGCGGATGCCTGCGCCTCGCATGGGCTCGAGGTGCCCGAGCTCGACGCCGACACGCAAAAGCGCATCCTCTCACTGTTTCATCCATATGCGCCGCTCCCGAGGAATCCTGTCGACATGATAGCGCGCAAGGGACCGATAACGCACGCGGAAGTGATCGAGATTCTGGCCGAGCTCGACTATATCGACGGGTTTATCATTATGCCCCCGTGGGGAGGATTTCACAAAGATACTCCTACCGATCTAATGAAGGAGCTTATTGATTCCGCCGAGCGAATCGCGGAGATTCCCATTAAACACAAAAAACCCGTTATCTGCGCGGCCGAGCGCGATTTCAAGGGGCGTCCGGTTTACGAGATCCTCAAGAAGGGCGAGATCCCATTTTATGAGGGGCCCGACATGTGCGCCCTGGCCCTGAAGGGACTCTTCGAGTACTCCCGGGCGAGAGCGCGCGTGCACGGCTGAACCCGCTCGAATGCGGGTTGCGGCGGTTTCAATTGGCAGCTCGCGGCGATTTGCCACGCGCGATTTGCCACGACAGATACCCCACACGTGACTTCGGAGGAAAACCATGTCAGACGAAAAAGCCCTCATACTCGGAATCAGCGCAGCACACAGAAAAAACAGGAACACGGCGTATATGCTCCGCGTCGCGCTCGAGGCGGCCGAGGAAATGGGCGGCGTCGAGACCGATCTGATCGAGCTTTGGGGAAAGAAGATCAAGTACTGCATCCATTGCGACAAATGCCTCGTCGAGCCGTTCGAGTGCATTGTCAAAGACGACATGAACGAGCTGTACCCCGTCCTCGACCGCGCCGATGCGATAATATTCGGCGTGCCCGTCTTCATCATGGGTGTGACGGGAATTTACCGCAACTTCATGGACAGGCTGCGCAGGTATGTCCACACCGCCGGGTTCCTCTGGAAGGTCGGCGGCGCGATAACGGTCGCCTACGGCCGTAACGCCGGCCAGGAGAGCACCCTGTCCGAGGTGCAAACAAGCATGCGCGCGCTGCAGATGATAACCGTCGGCGGCGCGGGCCACGGCGCCTCGGGCTGCTCGGGCCTGCCGTACGGCCCGAAGCCGTGGGAGGACGACGGCAAAGTGATCGCCGTCAAGAATGATCCCTACGCCATCGGCGGCGCAATGTTAGTCGGCAAACGAGTGGCCGACGCCGCCAAAGTAGTCAAGCTCGGCCTGAAACACGCCGACTTCCGCCACTCGAAAGGCTACCACGAGATCGGCTTCAAAATCGTTAATAAATATATGGAACGACAGCGCGAAAAAGACGCCGAGGCGGCCTCGGGCGAGTAGGCTTCGGCCTCGGGCGCCGTCTAACGGCCTCCCTCCGGAACCGCGGAAATGCATTACTGAAAGCATAATGAGCAGGGCGAAAGCGCCACTAATCAGGAAAGAGATAGCCTTTCGCGTCGGTTCCTCCCTTTTATTGCGCTCTTTTTACCATTCCCGCGCCTGGGCTCAGGCGATTGTTATTCTGTAAACCCACGGAACTTTTCGGGCGTTCGAAGATTTGTATCTGGCGGTCCGGAAAGGCTGGGAGTCCCTAATATCCGAAACTGACGGCAAGGTTGCAGCCCGCTCACCGGGCATTCTTGCTCTCTTC
>CBDUSG010000036.1:0-11806 GCA_965369575.1 uncultured bacterium
TCAACCTCAAGGCCGCTCGGCTGCTGACGTGGCGCGCATGCTGTATGATCGACCGCCGCGAGCGCAACAGCCTCGAGGCCTCGATGGCGAAGGCGAAGGCGGGGCTGGCGGTGACGCGCGTATGCCAGAAGGCCGTCGAGCTGATGGGGCCGCTGGGCTATTCTCGCGATTGTCTCGTCGAGAAGTGGATGCGCGACTGCAAGATCAACGACATCTTCGAGGGCACCGGCCAGATCAACATGCTGATTGTCGCGCGTAACGTCCTCGGATACAGACGCGACAAGCTAAAATAGCCGGCGATAACGGTTTCCCCAAACCGGAGCAATCTCTTTTTCGACAGGAGTACCGCATGATAGATCCGATGGTTAACACAATGAGGCTTCTCCAGGTAATCAATGGCGGGCAGCCCGATCAGGTGCCCGTCTTTTTGCCCATCGAGAGTGGTTTCATGGCCGAGTACAACGGCGTGCCTCAGCATGAATATCACCACGATCCGGGAAAGATGCTCGAGTGCCAGGGGAAGGTGCAAGAGCGCTTCGGCGGGCTGGTGCCGCTTTATACGGATTTCGGCGTGGTGACCGAGGCTGCGGCCTTCTGCGATATTTTCTGGCCCGAGGACGACTCGCCGTGGGCGAAGCCGGCGCTGAAGAGCATCGACGAGGTCGACGATCTCGGTGTGCCCGACACGAAGACCGACGGCCTGTTCCCGCGCGTAATGGAATATTTCGAGACCATGAACGACATGGCCGTCGAGCGCGGGCTGCAGGTGGGCGTGACCAATCCGCGAGGGCCGGTCGGCTTCGGCAGTCTGCGAGGGCCGGTGGTGCTCGCGTCGCTGATACGCGGAATCAGCGAGTTTTTAGTGGATATGTACGACAATCCCGAGAAGTGCCACCGATTGCTCGATATTGCCACCGAGACGCTGCTCGCGTATCTCGACATGCAGAAAAAAACGCTCGGCAGCCTTGCCGCCGTGTTTCTGTGCGACGATATCTCGGGCCTCCTCTCGCCGCCCATGTTCAAGGAGTTCTTCATACCGTATGCCGCTCGAATCTTCGAGGAACACTCCGACGCGCTCACCATCTATCATTGCGATTCGGAGATGCGCAACCTGATCGAGCTGGCGCCGGAGACCGGAGCGAAGGCGTTTCACATGGGCTTCATGCACGACATGGCCGAACTCAAGCGCACGATCGGCGGCCGAATGTGTCTGCTCGGCAATGTCGCGCCGGTCGGCGTCCTGATGCGGGATACGCCCGAGCGCGTGCTCGAAGAATCGCGCCGATGCATCGAGGGTGGGGCAGAGGGAGGCGGCTTCGGGCTCTCGAGCGGCGGCGTCGTCGACAGGGGCACCCCGCCGGAAAACATCGACGCGCTCATCGAAGCGAGCGAAAGATTCGGAAAGTACTGAGGCCCCCGCCGGAAATCGATTCCCTACGCAAACCTCGGCAGATGCCTCGAGTGTGCCGCGAGCAGTTCGTCCAGCATCCTGTCGACGTCGGAGCAGTTTCGCGTCAGAGGATCGCGGGATAGCGCCTCGCGCGCTGCCGAGCGGTCGCCCTCGAGCGCGGCCTTTACGACGAGAAACTGATTCTCCGCGTGCGGCAGGATGAGTTCTCGAATCTCGCCGGGCAAAGCCTGCGGGCCGAGACCGTCGACCTTATCGGCAGAAATCTTTCTGAGCGTCTCCACTATCGCGCCCTCCGGCAGGTTGGCGATGCCGCCACTGTTGGGAATGTTAACTATGTCGACAGTCGGCGGCGCGGCGCCCGCCAGGGCGGCGATAACATCCGAGATGGCCTCGCTCGACTTTTTCGCCGGGAGCGGGAAAGTCTCCTCCAGCATGCCGCGCACGTATGCTTTCACTGCCGCGAACCACGAGTCTCTGCGTTCGGTTATCGACGTGGGCTTGATTCCGTATTTCGCGCCGGCGTCATCGATATCGCTCAGATAGGATTCGAAGAACTCGACGACGTGCCGGTCTCCGGCAGCGGGAAGGTATCCGAATTTTTCGAAAAGCTCCAGCTTTAGCTTTGCCGTGTCTATCAGGGACGGCGCGAACATCTGCTTTGTGTCTTCGTCCTGCACTTCGAACGGCGTCGGATTCTCCATCCATTCGCGGAGCATCTCGAAGCCGTCGCGGCCATCGATCCGCAGGCTCAGCAGCCAGATGAAGTGGTTGACGCCCGCGACCTCCATATCCAATGAAACCTCGTCGGAGAGCTTCAGCATGCTCCTCAGGATGTAGAGCACGCCCTGTAGCTCGTGGCACAGGCCGAGAATCTTCGTTCGAGTCTCCCGCCTGACGGCCAGGCACAGAGTGGACATGGGATTTGTGATGTTTACGAGCCACGCCTGCGGGCAAAGCTCCTGCATGCGCTCGGCGATCTTGACGTGAACCGGTATGCTGCGGAGCGCGCGGACCAAACCGCCGGGGCCGACCGTGTCGCCGACGGTCTGGTTGACGCCGTACTTCAGCGGTATCTCCAGGTCCTTTTCCATCGCCTCGAAGCCGCCGGTCGATATCGTGACGACGACGAAGTCGGCTCCGTTCAGCGCCTCTGCCTCATCGGTAGTAGAGCCGAGCGTGCAGTCTGACTTTTTGTCGGCGATCATTTTCTCGCCCAAGCGGCGGACAACATCGAGCGGCTCGGGCGCGATGTCTTCGAGCACGATGTGGCTGCCTTCCAGGCCGGGTGTCAGAAGGATGTCGTTGATTATCGTGGGGGCCCAACTGTAGCTCCCGCCGCCGATTATCACTATTCTAGGCGCCATCAGCTTTGTCTCGTGTGGGGCTCGTAACGCGCGGCTATCTGCCCAGTAGACCTCTCAGCGCCCCTTTGGCCTTTTCCACGATACCGCCTGTGTCGCCGGCGAGCCCGGGCACGACATCGCGCAGGTCGCCGGTGATGCCCTGCATCATATCGGTCGGTACGATTCCCCCGCCTTCGGCGACCCCGGTTCGGACCATCTTCACCAATACTTGTTTGATCACCTGTGCGAGGACAAGCCCGGTTCCGTCCTCGCTCGATATGTTTTTCATCTCGATATCTGGCAGCGGCACGGTGGCCGGCGCTTTCGCCGTCAGGAATGAAGAAAAGGTCACCTTGGCATCCTTCAGGCGGAGGAGCTTTATGCGATAAGTCTTTTCAGGGCCTGCGTCGTCGGCTCCCCCCTGCTTCGGCTCAGAATCCTCTATATTTCCGAGAACCTTTGATAAATTGGTCCCCGACGCGGACTGCTCGATCGTCAGCGACGGCGAATTCAGGACTATAGCTTCGACGGCGATCTCGACCTTGAAAAGCGAAAGCGGCCGCACGGCCATACTCGCGCGCTCGACCTTGAAAAGCGAATCGGTCTTGAAACCTTCGGGATTAGAGATTTCCAGGCCGGAGATGGTAAGCCGGCGCTTAAGAATCGAAAGGTGCGCCCGTTTGAGTTTGACTTCGACGCCGAGCGAGCGGCTGCCGACCGTCTCTACGCCTTTTTCGATCAACGAATCCAGCGAGAAAAACGCAATGAGGACAAGAACTATGACAGCGAGTAATGCGATCCCGGTGATCTTGAGCGGTGCTTTCATTTCGAGGCCTCCCTTTTGAAGTCTCCCGCCGGAGCGGGCCGGAGCCGTTCACGGACGCCGCGTGCGGAATGCGTCAAATGCCGCCTTCCATAGTATATCCTGTCATATCTTCTCGGCGACACTAATAATCCATCATGGTCCAGTCGATCTCCTCCTCCTCTTCCTTTTCTTCCTCCGGCGGCTCGGGAACTTTTTCCATGACCATCAGGAATTTGGCGACGTAATCGATCCACATTTCCGCTTCCGACACCTTCGGCGCGCCCTCGGGCGTATAGTACACGTACGGCATCTTTGTGCCCGCGCCCGCGTATCTGTCCGGGTTCTTGAGAAAATTCTTTATCCACTCAAATCGCAGGCGCTTCTTGGACAGCATGAGATTGATCGACAGGTCTTCGAGCTGGACGTCCTCGGGCAAGCCTTCCTCCATCGAGACGGGATGGCACTGCATGCATTTGTCGAAGCCTAACCGGTACTCGCCCATTTCAATTTCGAGCTGCGGAATCTCGTCCTTTTCAAATGGGAGCGCGTACGGGAGGCGGGCGTCTTCGGGCGAGACCGCCTTGACCGAGAAGTACTCCACCAACACCCGGGCCTCTTCCTTCGTAAACGAGAAATCGGGCATCCTCATCATGAGCCACGGCCTCATCGGCTCGGGTTTTTCGAGATATTTCGCGGCCCACTCGGGCCGCACCTTTTCGCCTTCTCCAACGAGGCGGGGAGGCACATATGTCTTCAGTCCGATGAATTTTTCTATCCTCGGCTGGACCCCCTCTTCCAGCATGTGGCAGCCGCGGCAGTTGCGGTCGGTGACGATCCGCTCGCCTGTCTGCCCGCGAAGCTGCGCCTGGGAGGCCGGAGCCATGTAGTCCTCAGGCAGCGGAAACCGATAGTTGTTCAGATAAAAGGTCGTCAGGCTTTCCGCCTCGCCTTCGTCGAAGATGTATTCCGGCGCTTTGAGCTGCCTGTCCTCGGTCTCGTAGTGCCGCGGCTCGATAATGGCTTTGTGTATCGAGGCCCATCTCGTCCCTTCGGCTTCCGAGCCGACGGGTGGCAATTCGGCCGGAGGTTTTCGGGCGGTCCCGGCCACGTCGATGCTCGGGATATCCTCTTTTTCAAAGCCTTCGATCTTGTGACAGCCGTAGCACCCATACTTCTTGACAAGCTCCTTCCCGTTCTCGATCGACGGTCCTTCTATCGAAAGTGTCTCAGCGCTCAGGACGTCTGCGTTGGCCTTCAGGGTCGTGAGGTAGACGATGATGTGTGCGAAATCGGCGTCGGTTATGTCGAGCTTGGGGATGCGGGCGTCGGGATTCAGCCCCTTGGGATTCTTCAGTTCCTCGAGTATCCAATCGGTCTTCAGTTTTATTCCGGCGTCGGCAAGATTGGGTACGCGGCGCCTGAACGATTCCTCTTCTTTGCTGTCCGAATGACAGGCCTTGCACCCGAGATCGGTGAAGAGTTTCTTCCCTTCCTCCGCCGATGCCGCCGAAAGATCGATCTCCGGGTATTCGGCCTCGGTCTCGAGTGAAAGCAGGAACGCGGAAATATCCCTTATCTCTTCGTCGCTGAGCTTGAAGTCCGGCATGACCGTTCGCGGATTCATTTTTTTGGGATTGCGAAGCCAGCTTATCAGCCATCGCGTGTCTTTCAGCTTTTTCTTGAGGTCCTGCATGGGCGGCGCGAACATGGGCATCTTCTCAAGGCCGCGCGCTTTGTGGCATGCGTAGCACGCGTATTTTTCGAACGCCAGGCGGCCCGCCTCAAGCTTTTCGGCGCCCTCGAGACCGTATGATGTCTCGTGGCAGCCTATGCACGCGGACTGCATGTATTGTGCCGGGACGAGCGGGTCGGCGGACGAGCCCGAAGTCCCGTGAGCCGCCTCGGCCGTCGTCGCCTCGCCATTGCCGCCATGACAGATTGTGCAGCCGAATTTAGCCACAGGATGCCGATTCAGGGTTTTTCCGGGATGCGACCTGAGCGGCTCCGGCGCGTCGGCAAAAGCCGGGTTGTCCGCCCCGAGATGACACGTGATGCAGCGGTCGTGGATGCCCGCTTCCGGCAAAATCGCCCCGCGCAGTAACGGGCCCTCGATCTTTATTCTGCGTATCCAGGCCTTCCACGAATCTCTGCCGGGAAAATCCGACGCGTCCGCTTCTGTCTTGCTTTCCAGAAGCTCAAGGAACTCTATTTGGTGTTCCTTCCATTCGTCTTGATCTTCGGAGGCGACCGCCCAACCACTCAACGCCGCGAAAGCAAGCGCGGCCGCAAGCAATGTCAATTTGTTCCAGACTCTGTTTCGTTTCACGTGATTCCTATGTCCTCCTGAAAGCGACTCGCTTAACCTTCAGTTATTTCCCTCGACTCGCGCTCGGTCCATCGGAACACGCCCGAGGTCATCAGCGCGCGCTCCTCGTTCGCGCGGCGGCCGTATATCTCGGCGCGCATCTCGTGGGCGGCTTTGTTGTCCGGCTCGGCCCCGGCCGCCCATTCGATGACGTGGCATGCAAGCCGTAAGTCACCCGCCTCGAGCAGTTCGCGTGCCCTCTCGACAAGCGCGGAGACGCCGCCGGCAAGTCGCGCCACCTCGGCCGCCTGCTGCGCCTCCGGCGCGGGCCTGAGGCGAGCGGGGTTGCCTTCGTACCAGCCGCCGTACAGCCGCCATATGTTGCGGACGATATATTGAGAATCGTCGTACACGGGCTGCAGGAACGGCCTGCTCTCCAGATGCTCGGGCACTCGGACTTCATGAATGACGGCGTCCAGTGTAGCGCCCTCGTTCATCAGCTTAACTGTCTGCTCGTGGAGCGATTCCAGAAGCTCGGCCGTCTCCGAAAGCATCTGCCGCACGCGGTCCTCACCGACTACGGCGACCCCGTGGCCGGGGCAGAGCACCTCGGCGTTCAACGCGCCCATCTTGCGCAGGGCGTTCGCCCACTCGATGCAGTAGCGCGGCACCTTTTGCGGATTGCCGGCGTTTGGAACGGCCCAGATAATGAGGTCGCCCGTGCACAGAACCCGCCGCTCAGGCGCCCAGACCCACGTGTGGTCGTCGGTCTCGCCGCGCGCGTGATGAAGCTCGAAGCGGAGGCCGCCGACCGAAAGGGTCATCGATTCGGCATACGTCGTGTCCGGATACGTATACTCGGTCGGCCATTGGATCGGCATCGAGAACTGCCGCTGATTGATGACCGTGTTGTAGCCGGCCGTCATGATGTAGCGGTCAAAACGCGGCCCGACGGCCTCGTGCGCGACCACCCGAGGCGGCGACCAGCCGTGTACCTTCGCTTCGGCGACGAAAAGAGGCACACAGAACACGTGGTCGACGTGGCCGTGCGTGAAAACGATCGTATCGACGCGTTCGTTCGACCATTCGCGCACGGCCTGAAAAACCATATCCTTGTGCGCGAAAGTGCCCGCATCGACGAGCACGATCCCTTCATCGGTCGCGAACGCCGTCACATTGGCGAACGAGTTATAGAAAAACGTGCCCTCCGCTACCTCTTCGCCCGTTTCAAGCGCGGCGAACGGGTGGCGCTCGTCGGTCGTCAATTCTCCCGACCAAAGTTTGTCCGATAACTCTAAAACGGCTCCCATGAAATTCCTCCTCGCAGTATCCGCTTCGCCGCGAAGCCCGCCGCGGCGTCAGCCTGTTATGCCCGCCCGCTGAAAATACTGATAATACCCCAGCACCGCCGACATGAGCATGCCCCTGATCGATCGCTCTGAAAATTTCCCGGCCTGCGGTTGCCGACTCAGTTGCTCGAACAGCATGTCGATTATCTCGCCCGTTCCCTTGCCCTTCTCCAATTCCGAACGAATGAGGTCGCCGTAATAGCAGGCCTGTCGCTCCCATTCGTCAATGACGTTCCCGGCGTCGCGCCGCTGCCCGAACTGTGAGAAGCATATCGTGCGCGGCTCGAGGGCACGGATTTTCTGCGCCGTCTTCATCGAGGCGTCGAGGTCGAACGACGGCGGGGCGGCCGCGGGTGTGAGCGTGTCGAACTCGGGGTGATAATGCCCCAGCGCCTCACCCGAGAAAACGCAGCCGGTCTGCGACTCGAATATGCATATGTGATGCGAGGCGTGGCCCGGCGCCTCGAAAATCTTCAGGGCTACTCCGCCGCCTATATCCAGCTCGGTGTCCGTTACACCGACGAGATTTTCCTCGGGAACCGGGACGATCTCGCCGTGGATCTCGATAATCGTGTCGATGTCGCCGTAGACCATCTGTGCGCTCTCGATGAGCCGCGACGGGTCGGCCAGGTGCTTTATGCCGCGCTCGTGGGCGTATACCTTCAGATGCGGCAGCCGCCGCACGAGCCAGCCCGACGCGCCCGCGTGATCGAGATGGATATGCGTGTTGATACAGCGCTTGATATCGTTTTCCCCGAAACCGAGCGTGCGCGCGGCCTCGAGTATGTATGGCGCAGTGTGGGTGGTCCCGGCCTCGATGAGCGTTACGCCGTCGCCGACGACGAGATAGATTCCGCTCACCGAATGGTTGCCGATCCTGAGAGAGTCGATGGAGTGGATGTTGTCCTCGACCCTGATCAGCTCAAAGCCTTCGCTCATGCGTCTCCTTTCGGCTGGGATTATTTCCGGGACGGGGACACCTATTATATTCCGCGGGCATGTGCGAAATCAACGCAGTCATTGACCGGAGACGATAGAAAACGAATTGAGACAAAGATTGCACCGGCCCGGAGAATGTTCCAAAAAGGACGGCTGAATCCTCTGGCTACATCGCCGGTCCGACTGACGAACGCTACGCTATAGGTCGTTCCTTATTGTGGACAAGCCCCGGCACTCGCCCGAATCATTGTGTAGGGGCACACACGGTGCGCCCCTATGATCCGGAGTTACTCGCGGCTTCGAATAACTCCTCTTTTTTCAAGCTGTTACCTCGTTTGCCTCTCTGTTTAACAACCTGTTCGTTGCTCGCTTTTCTTCTCAGATGATATTCATAGAAGCACGAATTACACGAATTGCGCGAGCCAGGGATTTCTCACAACCACGGACTGCACGGAGCGGCGAGTCGCCGCTGACATTTTCAAGGGGGCAGTCCCCGAGTCAACACCGACCGAGGAGGCGGCAGATGAAGCTGATTGACAGGGTCGCAAAGGCGTTTGGATACGAGAAGGCGCGGCGCGTGCGCGAGATTCTGGTGAACGATTTCGAAGAGAGGCTGGGCAAGGACAGGCCGGAAAATTATGAAGACTATGCTATCGCCTACAGCCAGGTAGTCTGGGTGTATGCCTGCGTGAGTACGATAAGCACGGCCATCGCGGGTACGCCGCTGAAAGTCTACCGTCGGACGGCGAATTCTGTCGAGGAGATTTCCGATAGCCGTCTTGCCCGGCTGCTCTCCGATGTTAACCCGCACATATCGGCGTATGACCTGTGGGAGGCGACCGCGTCGTACCTCGAGCTTTCGGGCAATTGCTACTGGGAGATCGAGCGCGACGACGGCGGCGAGCCCACGGCGATTTATCCGATGCGGCCCGACCACGTGAAGGTCGTGCCCGACCGCTCGGAATTCGTGAAGGGCTACATCTACGAGGTCAACGGACGCAGTGTGTCGCTCGGGGCCGACGAGGTCGTCCACTTCAAGTACTTCAATCCCGCGAGCGAATACTACGGCCTCGGCCCGATCGCCGCGATCCGCAACGCGATCATCGTCGACCAGTATTCGGTCGCCTACAACAAATCGTTCTTCAAGACCGGCGCGCATCCCGGCGGCGTTTTGGAAACCGAGTCGTCGCTCGGCGAGGAGGCCTTCGGCCGCCTGCGCAAGCAGTGGGAGGAGGGCCACAAGGGCACAAGCCGCTCGCACCGCGTCGCCGTGCTCGAGGAGGGGCTGAAATACAAGCCGATCGGCCTGAGCCCGCGCGATATGGAATTCCTCAAGCAGCGCAAGTTTTGCCGCGAGGAAATCTGCGCGGTGTTCAAGGTGCCGCCCGCGCTCGTCGGCATTTTCGAGTACGCCAACTACGCCAACGCCGAGCACCAGAACCGCGCGTTCTGGCAGAAGACGATCATCCCGAAACTGCGCAAGCTCGAGGAAAAGATCAACACCTCGCTCCTGCCGATGCTCGTGGGGGCGGATTCCCGGCCCGACTCGGGCGCGCGCTGGTTCGCGCGGTTCGACGTCTCCGCCATCGACGCCTTGAAGGAAAACGAGGACATCAAGTCACAGGTGCAGGAGCGGCTCGTGCGCGCGGGCATCATGACGATCAACGAGGTCCGCCGCCTCGAAAACATGCCGCCCGTCGCCTGGGGCGATAACTGGCCGATCGAGGGCGAGAGCGGCAAATGAGGCGTGCGAATGAATTCGCACCTACAGAGAGGCTGCCGGCCGGAGCTTTGAACTCATTCGAATGCTCAGCATTGCCGGCCGGCGCCCGCATTCGGCAATTGGGTCGGCTTTCCCTGATGCGGCAGGTTTTTGAGAACGACGCGCGTGATCACGATCAGGCTCAGGAAGACGGCCGCAAGAATACATGCAACCTGCCGCGTCAGGCTCCAGAACAGCTCGACGGCGTCGGGCCGCTCGAGTCCGCGATAGCCGTGAAACGTGATCGCCGCGAAGACGGTGATCACCACGAGGCACACCTCGGACGTCCTGATCCAGTATCCCGCCCGCTGCGCCGTCCCGCACAGCTCCTCGAGAATCTCGCGGTAGCTCGTCCTTATGGCCGCAATCGTCGCAAACGAAAAAATCAGCGACAGAGCGACCCCACCCAAAAAACACACGATGGTATTCATTTTGACTCCCTCCTCGTATGAGGCTTGCCTTCACAGCGTGAGCTCTATTCGGCGGTCAAATATCGCCCGATTCTTTTCGGCTTCCGCCGAGTTTTGTGAGTAGGAGAAGAATCATCTCCCATAGTTTTGCGCCCACATATGCGGCTGCCACACATATTGCTATCGCGATTATTGATGGACGGAGGAATTCACCGTCCATTGCGCCCACGAGGACAATGAAGAACAGCCTGATCGGAATGAGGAGCGGGAACAACATAGTTGTCAATACGGCATACATCGGCCGTTTCTCTCTGCAAACGGTACCCACAACGATCCCGGTTGCAAATGATGTGACGGCCAGTGCCGCGGCAAAGTGGTGCGGATCATGCTTGTTAAGGTTCGAGCGAATCATCGCTCCGGCGAACGCTCCGCTTAGAAACAGGGCAAAAACGGCGCCCACGAACATCGCCAGGCAGCCGAGGTTCGTGTGTTGTGGAATTTTCAGGCCGAAGAGCTTGCCTTCCAAGGTTATGAGTCTCAAGGTCTTCCCTTCCCCCATGATCCTTTATGCGTTTCCGGACAGCTATTTGTAATGCCGCCTCAGCTCGGAGGCGTAGCGCGTTCCGACCGCATCGGCGTTGCTTTCCAACCACTCGCTCAGGCGGGTCTCGGCCGTGGGAGGCGCGTCGGAGACGAGGAGATCAGCCTGGATGCCCTCGACTTCGTCCCAGATCAAGACGACGTCGCGCACGAGATAGCCGATCATCCTGGACAGCAGGTAGCCGATCCGCGGGGGCACATGAACGATTCGTGCGCGGCCGCCCGTTTTCCGGGCGATCAGCCGCACGAGCTGGTCGAACGTGAAGCTCTCGGGGCCGACCGCGTCGATTGCCATGTCGCGCTGCTCGTATCCGGCGTCGACGGCCAGCTTCGCGATGTCTTCGACGAACACGGGCTGCACGCTGTAGTCGCCCGACCCGATGACCGCGAAAATCGGAAATTTGAGGAGCATCCACGCGATGTTGTTAATCAGGATGTCGCCGGGCCCGAAGACGAGCGTCGGCCGGATTATCGCGTACGACAGGCCGGATCCGATGAGCGCCTCTTCGACGAGCGCCTTTCCCCTGAAATATGGCAGGTCCGACGCCCGCGCGGCGTTGGTGATGCTGACGTGCACGAACCGGCGCACGCCGGCCTCTTTCGCCGCGCGAATCAGCGTGTTCGAGTTCTCGACGGCCTTTTCGAACGTGATTTCGCCATATGGGAAGCGTACCCAATAGGTGTTGTAAAAGGTCGTCGCCCCCCTCAGGCTTTCGACAAGTCTTTCCGGCTCGTCGAAATTGAACGGAAACGCCGCGACGCGGCCGCCGAACGGGTTTGCGTCGGGGTGGCCGGTCAGGGTAATGACCCTCTTGCCCATCGAGAGCAGCCTTTGGGTTATGTGCCGGCCCGTGTAGCTGAACGCGCCGGTGACGACGTGTA
>CBDUSG010000037.1:0-11636 GCA_965369575.1 uncultured bacterium
TGTGCCCCATCTTGGCGCGCCCGCCCTTGACCAGTCCCAAAGCAAACGAGCGCTCAGCGAAGGCTTTGAGGAGAACGACACCCCGAAAAAAATCTTCGCCCGCCTTGACAGGAAAAAAGCGGTGGGTCGCAAGTTTTTCAGCCGCGCCATCAAGGGCGGGCAGGCTACATTTCTTCTCAACGGCGACCGAATGGAGATTCCCGAAGCTCTAAATGAGAGCCTCTCCGACGGCGACGAGATATCTGTCTTATCCGCGATAGCCGGCGGACGGTCGGGCAAGCATAAGAGTGGGATATAGGAGAGAGGGCAGGCTGTGAACGATACGCCTAAGCTCATTGTAACAAAGGGATTAACCCCTGAAGCTTATAATATTACATTAAGCTCCGCCTCAATCGGGCGTGGGCTTTCCAATGACTTTAGGATTGTCGCCGACGGCGTTTCCCGTTTCCACGCCCGCATTGTCAGAGATGAGGATGATTACTATTTAAGTGATCTTGGGAGCACCAACGGGACATTCCTGAACGGTCGTAAAGTCGAGTTTGATGTCAAGCTGCGGCACGGCGACACGATCGAACTCGGCAAATCGGTTGCGCTGTTGTTCGAACTGCCGAAGGCGCGGTTGCGGGAGACCGATGTTTCGGAGCTCGTTGACATCTCAAATGATCTCAACCCGGCGATCAGGTCCTCGATAAAGCCGGGCGGAGCCGATTCCGAGCCCGACTTTCCCGAGGATGAAAGCGGCGGGACCGACGTGAATTTCCTCAAGCGCGCCTACGACCGACTCGCAATCCTTTATGAAGTGAACAGCTCTGTGAGTTCGGCGTCCAGCCTCGACGAGACGCTCGAAAGGGTCGCCAACATTGTTCTTACACTGGAAAAGGCCGACCGAGTCACCATTCTGCTCCGCGACGAGGAAAAGGCGGAGTTCCGCCCCGTTGTTTTCCGCGATAAGAACACCAAGGGCCCGCCGCGGCGCTTCCAGGTGAGCCGAACGATTTTGGAGAAGACGGTCAAAGAAGGCATCGGCGTGCTCAGCGCGGACGCGCTCAGTGATCCGAGGTTTGACAGCGCCAATAGCATCGAGATACAAAACATCCGGAGCGTCATATGCGTCCCGTTGAAGAGGAAGGAAAAGGTCATCGGCGTCATATATGTGGATTGTCTCCTCACGCCCGGCGGGTTTGACGAGGAGGATCTGCGCCTGATGATGGCAGTATGCAACGAGGCGTCCATTATCGCCGAGAATGCGCAGCTTACCGAACAACTCATTCAGGCCGCCAGATTCTCCGCGCTCGGGCAGTTCGCCGCGGGTATCGCCCACGAGATCAAGAATCAGCTCGGCGCCATTACATTGGCAGAGCTGATTCGCGAGAAATATCCTGATGACGAGCGGCTGCTCCGTTACGCGGATATACTCCTGGAAGCAAGGGACCACCTTGTCGGCATAGTGAGCGAGGTGCGCGATTTTTCGCTGAACGCGGCGCCGGAGTATGAAAAGGAGCCGGTCGAACTCGTGGAAGTGGCCGAGAGCGCGCTTTCGCTGATCAGATTCGACAGGCTTTTTGACGGGATCGAGATAATCTCCGAATTTTATGCGCGCCCGGTCGTCGTCTGCAACAGGGGCAAGATCAAGCAGGTACTGATCAACATGCTTCAGAACGCCGCATACGCCACCGATGCCTGCGAAAGCCCGCACATCGGCCTCGAGATTTTCGAGGATTCTGGGTTCGGCATAATCCGCGTGGTAGACAACGGCTGCGGCGTCGCGCCGGAGAAGCTGGAAAAGATCTGGGAGCCACTCTTCACCACTCGTGAGAACTCAGGCACGGGCCTCGGGCTCGACATCTGCAGGAAAATAATCGAGGCTCATCAAGGTCTGATCGAATGCCAGAGTCCGCCGGAAGACGCCTCTGCAGGATCCGTCTTCAGCGTTTCTCTTCCGCTGCACAAGCAGGGTCTCTCACCGTGAAATCGGAGCAATTATCTCCGGGAATAAGTTATTAACATCCCGGAAAGTCCTCGCTGAATTTTTTTTCAAAAAATGAATTTTTCCCGATCAAACGCATACACAAATCGGGAATTTAATGGTATAATATATGGCAAGGCGCGGTTTATCATATCCCATCCGCAATCCATCCTTCGCGCCCGCGTCGCGTGAGAATTTTCGCTTGACATCGTGAAGTTTCCCGGCAACAGTCGCTCACATCAAGAAATTGGGAGTCCAAACTGATTTTCCCCTTTGTGAGAGGGTTTTCCCGGAGATCATTTCCGGAGCCCGCGCTCGGCCTACGATAGTCTCCGCAGGCCGGCAAAATAGGGTTTTTCGAGGTGCAAAATCAGTGATCTCCTGATTGATTGTCTGGTCGCGAGCTTGTTAAGATAGGGTGGCCTAACGAAAAACTTCGATTGGGCCGGTCGAGAGTCTCGGCCGCGATTCGCTGGAGGGACAGCCCGATTTGGAAGCCCCTCATAACATGAATCCGCCATCGACAGGGATGAATCCCGGCAAAGATAAGGCGCGCGGCGGAATCTTCCGCACCGGCTCGGGCCAAGCGCTCCGGCAAATCGAATTGGCGGCCATGATGTGGGAACGCCGGCTCCTCGATACAATGGTCGGGGGGCTTTTGGATGCCGCCGTCTTCTTCACGGACGCCCAGGGGAAAATCACCAGCCAAAGCCCTGCGCTGGAAAGATTGCTCGGCTATCCCGCGAGCGAGACCATCGGACGCTCTGCCTCCGATTTCCTCTTCGGCGGAAAGGCGGCCCGACAGGCCATTCGCCATAAGCTCTCTGAACAGGAGCAGGTCATTCGCCGCGCGGTACTGGTAAAAGCCAAATCAGGCCGGCGCCTGCGCTGCGCCCTGACGGCAAAGGTAGTAAAAGACGCCGGTGGCCGTGTCGCCGGGGTGGTGGGCAGCCTGCAAAGTCGGTCGGATGCAATCGGCTCCGACGGCGAGCAGAGGTGTCCGAACACGCATTCCTCCGCCCGCGAAGCCGGCGGCAAAGCGGTCATATGGCTCGATGGCGATGGCCATATCATTCGCTGGGACGAAAGCGCCGGTGTCATGTTCGGGTACACCAAGAGTGAAGTCATAGGCAGGAGTCTGTCGATGATCCTGCCCGATCGACGCGCAAGATTCAGAATCGCAAAGGCTGTTCACGATGAGGCCGACGAGCAGGAGTCGGCCCGAAGCCTGGATATCCTCGTCACTGACAGAAGCGGCGCCGCGCTGCGCCTCGAGACGGTGTCGAAGCTTTTACGCGACGAAGCCGGAAAAGTCACTGGCAGGGAAATCAGTTTTTCGGAATTGACCGGGAGCGGCAGCGCGCAGTTCGAGCAGACCGAGCTTCCTTTTGCGGGCCCCGCGGGACAGACCGCGGCCAGGATCGCTCACGAGCTGAAGAATCCCCTGTCCGCGATCTACCTCAACATCGAAATGCTGGATTCGCTTCTCAAACTTATTCCCGACGAAGGGGCGAGAAAGGAAGCGCGCGAGATCATCGGCTCGGTCATGATCGAAGTCGAGCATTTGGAATCCGTTACGCGCGAATTCCTCGCCAAGGGCGCGGCTCCTCCGATGCATTTTTGCTCGCAATCGCTGAGCGAGATGATGTTGGAATTACAGCGATTCATGGAGAAGGAGATGAAATCGCTTAACATCATATTTGTCAATGATTTTCAGGAGAGCTTGCCAGACCTGTGTTTTGACAAGAATCGCATGAGAGAAGTCATCCTGAACCTGTACGAAAACGCCGCCGACGCCATGCCCAACGGCGGAAAAATCGAATCGACCGCCTGTCTCTGCGGGAATTGGCTGGAAATACGCATTTCGGATACCGGCTCCGGAGTGTCCGACGCCGACGCCGAGAAGTTGTTCGAGCCCTTTTTCACCACCAAAGAGATGGGCACGGGATTGGGACTCTCGATTGTCGAGGAAACCCTCAGGGCGCACGGCGGCGCGATAGAGTTCCTTCCCGATCCGGCCGAAGGAACCGTTTTCCTCATGAGGTTGCCGCTCAGCTGATGACGGGGCATAGTATTAGATAAATGGAGGTATGAAAATGTCACAGAGACACAGGATCCTTCTTGTGGACGACGACCTGGAATTCCGCAAGGCGCTCAGCAAAATGTTCGAGAAATCCGGCTATGACGTCGAAACAACGTGCGATGGGCAGCAGGCCCTAGACGCTCTTTCGGAAGCCGTGTTCGACCTCATAATCTCAGACCTGCGGATGCCGAACCTGGGCGGCGTCGAATTGATGAGCGAAATCAGGCGAAGAGGACTCGATACGCCGATAGTCTTTCTCACGGCCTTCGGCGAAGTGGAATCGTATATGGACCTGATGAACCTCGGCGCATTCGAGTACGTCAACAAACCGATAAAAAGCCAGGAAATCCTCGCTGTCGCGAAAAGAGCCATCGATGCCCGCGGCATTACCCGCGGGATATCCGCAAACTAGCGTTCCCCGCGCGCCCGGTCGGCGCGTTTCATCGGCGATCCCGAGCACCGCGGCGCCCAAACCCTCCCGATCCGATGCGTCGTTTGCAGGACGGAAGACAGGATTCAACGGCGTCCGGCCCGGAGTTCTTTTCCTCTACGATCATCTGCTTCCGATGCCCGCATTCTCAAGAGAAATCAAGACAGTCGCCGCCGCCGTCCCGAACTCGGGCGCCGCGCCGAGGGCCGGATTGACAACAAAAGCTCATAGAGGCTATACTGTAAGATGAATGCGTTCCCGCCCGACAACAGCACCATGAAGTGGTACAACTCCCTAATCTTCAAGATTATCTTTTGCTCGGTCGTGCTGATATTCTGCCTGATCGGAAGCGTCTTCTATGTTCTTATACAATACCAGGAGAGCGTCCTCTCTGAGATGGAGGAAAAAAGTTCCGAGATAGTTGAGGAAATCAAGGTCGACCTTACAACAATTGATTCGGACAAATTCTCCAGCGAAATTCTCAAGAACCGGCTGTCCGACCTCAGTCCCCGCCCCGGCGTCGAAGGCGTGACATTGTACGATTCCGAAAGAAACGTCGTAACGAGCCTCGATTCAACCGAGGGACCGCTGCTGGAGTTAGGTCATCCAATAAGCAGGATCAGGAATATTCCGGGTCGGCGAGGAAGCGTCACCACTCGCTACGTGCAGAGGTTCCCGCTGATGGTCGGCGACAGCCTGGTCGGATTCGTCGACGTCAGGCTCCACATATCGCCGCAGACACATCTGGTCAGGGCGCTGCAAAGCAACGTATCCATAGCGCTGCTCACCCTGTTCATGACCGTCCTGGGCGCGCTGTGCTATTTCATGTTCAAGCTCCTCAGCCCGCTTCACTCGATGGCGGAGGCCTGCCAGGATATATGCGAGGGCAACCTGCACGAGATCGACATCAAGCCCAACGCCAGCGAGGTGCTCGTGCTCGAGCTGAAATTCAACGAAATGGTGAAGGCCCTCAGGGTCAAGGCCGAGATGGAACGAAAGCTCGCGCAGGCTCAACGGTTGTCGGCTCTCGGCAATCTGGCCGCGGGTGTAGCCCACGAAATTGGAAACCCGCTCAACGGAATCAAGCTTACCATCTCGCACCTGAAAGACATTTGCTCCCGTCGCGAGCTGGACGAGGAATCGTTCAATACATACGCGGACTCGATACTCAGCGAGGTCGACAGGCTCGATTCGATAGTGCGCGATTTCCTCACTCTGGCCAAGGAGCGCGATCTTTCGCTCCGGCCGTACAGGGTGGACAAGCTCGTCAGCGAAACCATCCGCCTCATCCATAAGGACGCCCAGGAAAGAGGCGTCCGGATCGACTCCGATATTGCCGTGCTGACGGATCAAATTGCGATTGACCCCCAGCTGCTCAAGGGCGCGATTCTCAATATACTCATCAACGCAATGGAGGCCTCCGCCGAAGGTCAAACCATCAAAGTGAGACTCGCGGCAAAGAACGGGCGGATCATCCTTGATATCGCCGACGAAGGCGAGGGTGTCTCGCCCGAGATCGCCGAGCGCGTCTTCGACCCGTACTTCAGCACCAAAGAGTCGGGAACGGGCCTGGGGCTGCCTCTGACGCGCACCATAATCGAAAAACACGAGGGCGAAATCACTTTCGAAAGCCGGGAAGGGCAGGGCGCGACCGTGACCGTCATTCTGCCCGCGGAGAGCGGATGAGCGCAAAACAGAAGATACTCGTGGTCGACGACCAGGAGTCCCAGCGGCGGATCATCGTCGATGTGCTCTCGCACGCAGACTACCAGGTCATCCAGGCCTCGGGCGTCGGCGAGGCCTCGCGCCGAATTGCAGAAGACAGCCTCGATCTCATAATCACCGACCTCAAGATGGAAGACGGCAACGGCATGGACGTGCTGGCCGAGGCCAAACGCATCGCACCGGATGCCGAAGTCGTCGTCATGACCGCCTACGGGTCCATCCAGAGCGCCGTCGAAGCCATGCGGCGCGGCGCATACGATTACCTGACGAAGCCGTTCGACACGGACGCGCTCCTCGTTGCGGTCGAAAAGGCCCTCGAACACAAGCGGCTGCGCGAGGAGAACCTCGAACTCCGCAAGCTGGTGGGAACGCGCTACTCGCTCGGCGGCATTGTCGGCGCAAGCAAAAAAATGCAGGAAGTCTTCAAGCTGGTCGAAAAATCCGTCCCCGTCGTCAGCACCGTCCTGATTCAGGGCGAGAGCGGAACCGGAAAAGAGCTTGTCGCGCGCAGCATCCACTTCAACGGTCCCCGCAAAAAGCGTTCGTTCGTCGCCGTCAACTGTGCCGCAATTCCCGAAAACCTGATCGAGAGCGAACTGTTCGGCCACGAAAAAGGAGCATTCACCGGCGCTTATCAGGCCAAACGCGGCAAATTCGAGGCCGCGGACGGCGGCACCATCTTTCTGGATGAAATCGGCGATATGTCGCTCGAGCTTCAGGC
The DNA here is from genome assembly GCA_965369575.1 of uncultured bacterium. GTDB lineage: Bacteria > Abyssobacteria > SURF-5 > SURF-5 > SURF-5 > CBDUSG01. Next base: position 6,926 of record CBDUSG010000037.1, read on the forward strand.
CAAACTGCTCCGCGTGCTGCAGGAAATGACAATAGAGCGCGTGGGTGCGACGGGAGTGATAGAGGTAGACGTGCGTGTGCTGGCCGCCACCAACAAGAATCTGAAAGAGGAGGTCGCGCGGGGAACTTTTCGCGACGACCTGTTCTTCAGGCTTAACGTGCTGGTCATAGACATACCTCCGCTGCGTGCGCGCAAGGAGGATATCCCGCCGCTCATCGACCATTTGCAAAAAAAACTGTCCCAAAAGTTCCAGCGCGAATATCCCGCGCTCGAGCCCGCCGTCGTCGACCGGTTCATGGCCTATGACTGGCCGGGGAATGTTCGCGAGCTGGAAAACACGCTCGAGCGACTGCTCGTGCTGGCGGACAAAACAAAGGTAGAGCTTCACGACCTCCCCGAAAACCTGCTCGCGCCGCCGATCGCCCTCGGGCAGCTCGACGAGTTTGAGGGGATCGAGCTGCCCGAGGGCGGAATCTCAATCGAGGACGTGGAGAAAAAGCTGATTCGCAAAGCATTGGCGAGGACGGACGGCCATATATTGAAGGCGTCGGAACTCCTTGGGATGACATACAAAACGCTCCAGTATCGCATGAGAAAACACGGTATCAAAGCCTGAATTCCCGCCCCAAATTCGTGTTTACATTTTCCGCCCAATCTGATAAAATAACCTTTTACCATAAAGACCCTCAGAAACACCGTCAACCAGCGTGGAGCCCGGAAAATGCCTACTGACAAAGAGATAATCACGAGCCTCGAAGAGCACGCCGGAGCAATCAGGCGCGACGTCATAAAGATGCTCGCCGGCGCCGGTTCGGGACATCCCGGGGGCAGCCTGTCGTGCGCCGACATCGTGGCGGCGCTCTATTTTCACGTTATGCGGCACGACCCTGCAAGGCCCGACTGGCCCGACCGCGACCGCTTTTTGATGTCGAAAGGACACTGCGCGCCCTCGTGGTACGCAGCCCTTGCGCGTGCGGGCTATTTCCCGCCCGAATGGCTCGATTCACTGCGAAAAATCGACGGCCCGCTACAGGGCCACCCCGACATGCTGAGGACGCCCGGCGTCGAGATGTCCAGCGGCTCGCTCGGGCAGGGGCTATCGATCGCCAACGGCATGGCGCTCGCCGCAAGGCTTGACGGGCGCGACTATCGCGTGTACGTCCTGCTCGGCGACGGGGAGATACAGGAAGGCCAGGTGTGGGAGGCCGCCATGACCTCCGCCCATCGCAGGCTCGATAATGTCTGCGCCGTCGTCGACAACAACGGCCTCCAGATCGACGGCCGCGTCGACGAGATCAAGTCGCTCGGCTCGATACCGGATAAGTGGAAGAGCTTCGGCTGGAACGTCATCGAAATAGACGGTCACGACATGAAGCAGATAATCGAGGCGTACGATAGCGCAGCCGCCTCGAAGGGACGGCCCACGATGATCGTCGCCAAAACGGTCAAAGGCAAAGGCGTCTCGTTCATGGAAAACAAAGTCGACTATCACGGAGTGGCGCCGACCGCGGATGAGAAAGAGGCGGCGCTGGCTGAAATGGAATAGGATCGAGACAGCGAGGACAGAAATGCTGAAGCCTGGAGAAAAAATCGCCACGCGAGAGGCATACGGACGAGCATTAGTCAGGTTCGGCGAGCAAAATCCCGACATCGTCGTGCTCGACGCCGATCTCGCCAAATCCACGAAAACGATAAAATTCAAGGAACGGTTCCCCGAACGGTTCTTCGACATGGGCATAGCCGAAGCCGACATGATGGGCACGGCGGCCGGGCTTGCCGCAGCCGGCAAAATCGCGTTCGCAAGCACGTTCGCCATTTTCGCGACCGGCAGGGCGTGGGAGCAGATACGGAACTCTATCTGCTATACGAATCTCAACGTCATAATCGCAGCCTCCCACGCCGGCATAGCCGTCGGACCCGACGGCTCCTCGCACCAGGCGCTCGAAGACATCGCCATAATGCGCGCCATACCGAACATGAAAGTGATCGTCCCCGCCGACGGAGTCGAGACGGAGAAGGCGGTCCAGGCCCTCATCGAAACCCCCGGGCCCGCATATCTGCGGCTGGGACGCTCGGCCGTGCCCGCCATCTACGACGAGAGCTACGAGTTCAGGCTCGGCAAGGCGTCGGTCCTGCTCGAAGGGGCCGACGTGACCGTCATCGCCGCCGGGACCATGGTTCAGATAGCCCTTGAAGCGGCCGAGACGCTTGCGGGAGAGGGCATAGACGCCCGCGTATTGAACATGAGCAGCGTCAAGCCCATCGACGAAGACGCGATAAAGGCCGCGGCCGAGGAGACCGGCGCGATCGTCACCGCCGAAGAGCACAGCGTCATCGGAGGGCTGGGCGGCGCCGTGGCGGAAGTCGTGTGCGAAACCTCGCCCGCGCCCGTGCTGAGGGTCGGCATCGATGATAAATTCGGGCGTTCCGGAGAGGCAGGCGAATTGATGGCCGCATTCGGGCTTACCGCCGAAAAAATAGCCGAGGCCGTTCGCCGGGCCGTTTCGAGAAAGGTCGGCGTGCAGTGATCATCACACTGGACCTGTGCCTGCGTCGCGGCGACAACGAGATAATAGACGGGCTCAATCTGCACGTCGAAAAGGGTGAATTCGTTTTCATTTGCGGTCAGGCGGGCTCGGGCAAAACATCGCTCATGCGGCTGTTTGCCCTGCATGGATTGCCCGCGGCCGGACGCGTGATCGTCGACGGGCGCGACACGGCCGAAATGCCAAAGCGGGAATATCCCCGCTACAGACGATCGCTCGGCGTGGTATTCCGCGACGATATGCTGCTGGTCCACCGCACGATCGCCGAGAACATCTCCATTTCGCTCGAGCTGGCCGAGTGGCGCCGAGGCGACGCGAGGAAGGAAGCCGAGGCGTACCTGAGAAAGACCGGGCTCAGCGCCGCGGCCGGACTTTTCCCCGACCAGGTGTCCGAGAACGAAAGGCAAATCGTGAAGATCTGCCGTGCGCTTGCGCGCCGGCCGAAGATCGTCCTCGCCGACGAGCCGCTCGAGGGACTCGACCTGCAATCCGCCGGCAAGGCCGTCGACCTGTTCAAGGAGGCGAACCTGCGGGGCTCGACCGTGGTGATCGCGACGCACGACATCGAGTTGGTCAATCGCTGGGACAGGCGGGCGATCATGCTCGACAGCAATTCGCTAGGCCGCATGGCGCAGGCCTTAGCCGGATAAAGCCCGGCCGGGGGGCGGCGAAAAAAGTTATGGAGGACTACGGTCTCGCTGTCAGGGAAGGCTTCCGAAATTTCCGCCGCGCGCGCACCCTCAGTCTTGCGCTGATTGGATGCATCGCCGTCGCGGTTTTCGCGATGGGCGCGTTCGGGCTCCTGACGCACAACGTCAGTTCCCTGCTCAACCGGTGGGAGGGCAGGGTGGAACTCGTCGCATTTCTGTCACACGGGCTGCCCGAGCAGGAGGCCGCGCGCGCGCTCGAGGAGATTCTGCGCGATCCGCGCGTGGGCGAGGCAAGACTGGTGACGGGCCGCGATTCGTGGGAGGAACTGTTCGCCGAAAGCGGGGCCTCGATCGACCTGAAGGATATCCCGCTCGAAGAGGTGCTGCCGACCGCGGTGATAATCAAGCCGGCCGCCGGCGCTCCCGAGCCGGGATCGGTGCGCGGGATCGTCTCGCGCATCGCCTCGATCGACGGTGTCGACGAGGTGAAATTCGAGGAGGTGCTCCTCGAAAGATATATAAAGCTGAGGCGCGATCTCGCCGCATTCATGACGGGCACGAGCATTTTTCTCTTGGTCGTGTTCGGGACGATCACCGCCAGCATCGCGCGCCTGGCGTCGGCCGCCAGAAAAGACGAAGTTCGCACGCTGCGCACGCTGGGCGCCAGCGCAAAATTCGTTCGGCGCGTCTTCACGGTCGAGGGTATAGCCCAGGGCCTGGCGGGCTCGATCGTCGGCATAGCCGTTCTTTTGACCTCGGCGACATTCGTCTCCGCGCGGATAGGCGGCGGCGTGCTTTTGCCGTCAAACCTTTTTTTGGCGATTCTCGCCGTCGGACCCGCCCTCGGGCTTTTGTCAAGCTGGTTCCTGCTGCGGAGCGCCCTGGCGGCGGCCTTTGCGATCATGCTCGCGATTGTCCCGGCAGCCGCGCTTGCACAGACGAGCGGGGCGCTCGAGGACGAGATCGCCCGGCACAAGCGGGAGCTGGAGAGGCTGGAGGAAAAACTCGACGACAGCCGGGCAACGGCTGAAAAAATATCGGAACGCGAACTCGCCGCCATCGACGAGGTCGAGCGGCTCGACAGAGAGCTGGACTCGCTTTCCCGCAGGAGAGAGGCCGCCGAAACAAACATTGCCTCCAACAGGGCGGCGGCCGAAGAGGCGAAGACCGCGCTGCAAGGCCGCGAGGTCGCGCTGGCTCAATCCAGGAGAGAACTCGGGCGATGGCTGCGTCTGCTTTATAATCAACGCGAGCCCACGATGGTTGAGGTCATACTTAACGACATACCGCATTCGGAGATTACCAGGCGGCGCGAGATGATCTCGCGAATGGCACTGAAACAGGCCGAGGCGCTCGCGCAGACAGATCGCATTTTTGTCGAATATGCCAGCCGGCAGGAGGAACTGAGAAAAAGATTGCAGCTCGACGTCTTATATACCGAGACCGTCAGATTGCAGGCGGAGCGGTCGATGGAAAAAAGGGAAGAACGCCGGGTCCTGCTGGCTCGGTTGCAAG
>CBDUSG010000038.1:0-11442 GCA_965369575.1 uncultured bacterium
GCCTGATAAGGTTCCTGAATGAATCCCATGACTCCGCTGTCCAAGATCTCCTGCGCTTTTCCGTTCTGACTGTAACCTGTGGAAAGGAAAGCTTTCGTGTCCGGATTATACGCTTTCAGTCTCAAAAAAGTCTCATGACCCCTCATCTTCGGTATGACCATATCCAGAATTACCAAGCTTATGGCGCTGCAAGAAGAAATCTTGTTGTGCAGTTACCGCGGTCCTCAGGCGTTTCTTGGAAATACTCATGCATGGATGGGGAGAGCTAAGGCATTGTCCAGGATTTCTTGGGCCGCCGGATTTCCCTTGGGAATCTCAGGTAGGGGATAATCACCTCGTTCTTGTTGCCGCCCGTTCCATCATACGTAACGGAGACTACGGGTATTCCCGTTTTTTTCTCGATTTCTCCCGCCATTGCCTCGGTGATCAGTGAAGGGCAGCAAAATGCGGGGCTTGTCTGAATAAACAAGGCGATGTCTGGATAGTATTTGATGAGATAGAATATTTTCAGCAGGTTCTCCATCGACTCGCCCGAGTTCTCAATCCTGACATCATATTGAGAAAGAATCTCTCTGGGGTCGGCATCATACTGCTGTTCGGGTTCTCGCAGTATGCGTTCGAAATGCCTGTAATATTTCGTCTCCAGGCGCGCCAAAATGGAAGTCAGCCCTTTAGTGAACAGAACTCCAAAATATTGTCCCTCGACAAGCCACTTTCTCACGTAGGGTTTGGCAATCATTCTCCCGAACGACGAATAGGGTGTCGTGATGACCTCGCCTCTGTTGTCTTCGATGAAATGAATCAGATCCTGGTTCATTACTTCGTTATCCCGAGCATACAAATCTCCGAAGATCGCCACCTTCGGCCTGGATGCCGATTTAGGCTTCACGATATCAATTCCCTCGAAGCGTGATACTATCTCAATCACCGCATCTTCTTTGGACTTATTCCCGCCGAAGGCGTCGCCCATAATTTCAACACTCTCGGCTATGACTTTGTCAGTTGTCCCCTTGATTTTTTCGTAAGGTCTGATCTTGCAGCCCATCTTCTTGATGAGTCCGCCGAACATATACGCGAGATACGTATTGATCGGCAGCTTCATCGAGATGTCCAAAAGTGATACGCCTCCGGCATACACCTCTGCTTTCTCAAATCCGTTTCCGTACGAATGAATCAGGGTTTTTATGTGATAAGGATATAGTCCGAGATTACAGGCCAGCTTGGACTCAGGCATCCACAAGACTGTTTTCGACGGATCCAATTGATGGTTCTCAACATAATCCACAAACTCCTGTGCGATCATATTGAGCGGAATACATTGACCTGTATTATGGCGCAAGCCTTTTTGGATGCTCTCGTCACCCTCTTCGAGCAGCCGCGCATCGATGCCTTCCCTTCTCAAATTGGCGACCACGAGCTTCAGGGGAATCTCGTCCCAGTTGGGCAATATGAGAGTCTTATGCGCAAGCTGCTCTTTGTTGATCGAAGCGGAGGGAAATACACCGCCGGCCGGACATTCTGGCCGCGCCGCAGAGCAGTGGTTTTTGAAGGATCGGATAGCCGCTTCAACCCGGGTCTCGTATCCCACACTGGAGTCGTGCTCGTCAAGTTGGAGAATTAGATACGGTTTATCATGAGATTCCATTATTTTCTTGAAATAGTCGATCAAAAACGAATCCGGTGAGCACTTAAAAGAGGTGATCAGTACCGGATACGCTCCCCTCGTTCGGGCCACGGCCTGGGTGACCCTCAGAATCTCCGCGGCATAATGCCAGTGAAATTCTTCCAGCAGTTGTTCGATATTCGCGGCATCATCTTCTTCATATGAAATCATGTCCTGAAAAAAAGTCTTGACGCCAAGTGCTGCAAGAATATCGGGAATTCCTTTGTTCATCGATTCCGAAGTGACCGTGTATGGCCTGCCCAGGAGAACAACATGAATTTCATCGGCTTCACGCAATTGGGATCTGTAGACCTCTTTCAAATTCGATAGAGCCGATTGTTTGAAACTGACTGCCTTATCATAGGCCGCGGAAACATCCAAAAAGCTCAAATCCTCCTTCGAGATAGCCTTCAGCATTTGGTAGAGTTGAAGCTTGCTGAAGAATTGATTATAGAGATAATGGATCAGAGGCATAAGGACTTTGCTGTTGCTGCTTCCTTCTGTGGCACGAGGTCCTTCGATGGCCGAAGCAAGCGTGGGCGAATACTGGGTGTAGTAGCAATACTGTCGCTTCCCCCTCCTTCCTTCTGTTTTTCTCTCGAGGAAGAAGGGGAAGAATATGTAATCCGCCTTGTCCATCAGATATTTCACGTGGCCGTGCATAGCGGTCATGGGGGCGCAGAATTCAGCGCCTGCAATACTGCGCCCATCCTTTAGCGCTTCATTGTATCTCTCGCTTGTGATGGTTCTTATGGAAAGCTCATCGAAAAACTTCTTCCACAACGACAGGTCGTCATATAAATGGAGCATTGCGGGAATACCGATTGTGAAGTCGTGGCGGTATTTTGTCCGGGGCTGAAAGGAGAAGGCCTTTTTTCTGGCCTTTGCCGGGTCGAAACCGGATAGATTATTGCTCACACGTTTTTTTGTATCGTAGTCCCTCCCGCAAAGGAATCCATAGGCAACAGTCTCTTCATCGACTTTTGCAACGGTAATCTTGCAATGATTCGTACAGAGTTCACAGGCTTCCGACTTAATTGGAATCCGTTTCTTGTGGAGGTCTAGGCCTTTGAATGTCGTTTCGGAAACCGCCTGATCGATCAGAATGAGGGCGGCGCCGAGCGCGCCGGTCAAGTGGCAATATTTGGAAACGTACAGCGGCTTGTTCAGCCGCTGTTCGAACGCAGACACGAGCGCCCTGTTCTTCGCCGTCGCGCCCTGAAAGAAGACGACATCTCCGATGCTGTTTTCAACGGCAACCATGGTCAGGTAATTCTCGGTTATGGAGTGAAGGACCGCGGCAAGCGCCTCATCAACCGTATACCCCTCGGAAAAGTAATGGTTCACATCCCGTTCCATGAACACGGTGCACCTGTCGCTGACGATGGGAGATTTCTGACGCTCGGTCCTTGTTGAGTATTCCGATAGAGGGCATCCCAGTTTCTGCGCCTGCTCTTCAATGAAGCTCCCCGTTCCCGCCGCGCAGACCGTGTTCATAACGGAGAACGTGACCATGCCATTCTTCAAAGTGGTGAATTTTGAATCCTGGCCGCCGATTTCGATGATGGTATCAACATCCGGGTTGATTTCCACCGCCGCCCTGGCGTGAGCGGTTATCTCATCCACAATCAGATCCGCACCGATGATCCTTCCCGAGAATTTTCTGCCCGCACCGGTTGTGCCGGCCGCGATAATATGCAGGTCTATTCCTCTTCTCTCGACAAGATCATCCAGTGAGGAAAACAAGCCCTGGACGGCTTTCACCGGCCGGCCTGCTGTTCTGGTATAGAATCCCGCCAGGACTTTTTTATTCTCTTGCACTAGGATGGCCTTCGTGCTTGTTGAACCAATATCGATTCCTAAATATGCACTGATCGGCTGTCCTCCATGCAAGTCGCCATATATGTCAACTTCAACCGAATCTAAAGGCGTGGAATCTTTCGGGAAGTACTCATATTTATCAGCGCTATCGAAATCAGGATAATCGGACAGCTTCAGATCGAGCGGCTCGAAGGCATACTTCTTGTCGGACTTTTGGCGGCGGATAATGTCATCCGCCGAGGAGATATTAAGCCGATCGTGCTCATGAAGATCATTCGCCAGGTTTAACGCGGCGCCGACCGCCCCGTACAATGACTTCTCCACAATTATCTCCGCCCCGACCATTGCCTCAATATGTCTGACAACGGACCCGTTCCTCGATACCCCGCCCGAGAAGATTATGGGGCGGTTCGGCCTCTCATCGGGGAACAATGTATCGACGACGTTCTTTGCCAGGCCATAGCACAGTCCATCGCAAATCTCTTCCAGTGAATACCCTTCCTGTTGAGCGTGAACAAGATCTGTCTTTGCAAATACGGCGCACCGTGAGGCAATCTTGGGAAAGGAGCCGGTGTTGCTGAATGCAAGCCCGCTCAACTCCTCCGGACCGCTCAAGTTAAGTCTGCGCGCCTGTTGATCGAGAAAGCTTCCCGTTCCGGCGGCGCATGATGTGTTGGCTCGAAAGCTGAGATAATTGTCTTGCTCATCGAAGCGTATCAGGCCGAATTTCTCGCCGCCCACCAGCAGAATCGCTCCGAACTCAGCATGAAAGTGCCGGCAGGCAGCGATGACCGCGACCCGGTTATCGTATTGCCGGTTTGCGCTTAGAATAGATGGGGTGGAGGTGGTGGATGCGACCCAACCAATCTGCCGAAAATCAAGTTGGGCGAGGATCCTTTTCAGGCTCCCGGCGATGTTTCCATGATGGAATTCATACGCCGTTGTTACGACCTCTTTTTGATCGTCGATTTCCGCAACTGAAATGGAAACCGACCCAATATCGATTCCAAGAATATGAGATGTAGTTGTCATTCCTCGCCCTTATGATTGCAGAGCTATGCTCGCAGTCCGCTCCCTTCGGTTACTATAGCACGTTTTCGGGCGCAAGACGGCCTCCGGGCGCTAATCCCACATAAACGCCGGAGCATTTGGAGCGTTCCAACAGTTCGAGCAATTCCTCATCCCTCGCCACGTCTACCCGAACCTGTGCCGTCCATTACGGCGTGATTCCTTCCTCTGCCCAATCTTCTTTCCCCGAAGTATACACTATCCCTCGCTGTGCTATCAAACGTCTTGGGCCCAAGAAATCGAAGGGTGAAGTTTTTTCTGGAAAGGCGGATATTCTTTACTTTTAGAGATGCGGATTAGGGCAATCGGAAGAGGCAAAATCAGTGCAAAATGGAAAACAGAAGCGTCACTCTCTGAGAGCGATATTTAAACGATCGGATGGGTGAAAGCTTCATTTTTGGGGGGTCGGGAATAGTGAAACTTTCGTCAGTAAAAGCAGCACTTTATTCCTTGCGCTTATGTCGCTGAATGCGTATTGGCTTATGGGAGATGGTGGCGCCTGTCATTTATCCAGGCCGATTTGCTTGAACAGAGATTCGTATCGCGGGTCTGAGCGAATATTTTCCCATGCGGCCGATATCGTTTATGTTTGGCCCACTGGTGAGTATGCGCACATGGGCTCGCACGGCGCCGGAGCCATGATCTATGACAGGAAAATCAGAGAATTGCCCACGTCCGAGGAGCGCTTAGCCTATGCAGAAAAGAATAAGAAGGAATACTTTGACGAGTACGTCGATCTGATCAGAGCAGCCGCCAATTTAGGATGGAATTTCTCCGCCGACATAATAGATCCCGGGAAGATCAGGGAGGCAATCATAAATGCTCTGCATCTTGGCAGGTCCCTGAAAGAACGCGTTAGTCCTCGCCCCAGGAGAAAGCAGGGTAACCGGCCAGTATAATGGCCACTTTTAGACCGGATACTTAATCGCTCTTGATTCTTTCAGCCGCACCTTTATAACGGTGGCTCCAACAGCGCAGCAAAGCACTTTTCACAAGCTTTTCAATCGAGGCCCGGCCGTGCTTTTTCTTTTCCGCCAGTCTCTGCCGACGCGCTGAATCATGGCAGAAAAACCCTTGTCATTTAGGGGTTGAAATCGGCATCTTTTCCTTGAATTCCTCCACTTTCGGGCGGATTTCCATTACCGTTTCCATCATTGCCGCCTGAATCTGGGCTTGATATTCGGAATGTTTCTTGTCGGGTCCGATATGCACAAACTCTTTGTCTTTTTCCCACCAGGCGCCGTCTTTCTTGACCGGCGGCCTCAGGTTGGCGCTGAACATCTGGTAGTGGAAGGCGTAATTTTTCCTGAAATGCTCGCTGAGATGCTCAGAGTCGCGCCATTTCGCCAGAGAGGGGCGGTTGTACCACCACAGCTCGACGGGCGGGCCTATCGAATGCGCCAATGCGGTCGAGACGTCATCGAGGTATCCCAAAGCGAGGGCGATCAGGCCGAAGGTTCCCAGAATACGGTTTTCCACGGTGCATTCCGCCGCCGCCGCGCAGGCGTAATCGCAGGCCATGCCGTAATCGAGATTCTTCCACGCGCAGGACGGGCCCATCCCCAACAGTCCCAGCCCGCCGTGTTCGCCCTTGTATTTGTTGAACTCGGCGCAGGTGGCAAATCCGCAGGCGCCGCAGTCCCAGCCCAGCTCGGCCTTTGTGATGTCGGCCCCCAATATCAGAACCACGGGCGGGTGCCCCTCCTCTATCGCGGTCTTGAAACACATGTAGTCGACGTACAGCGGCAGGAGGGTATCCATGGCGGCGCCGGCGCCGATCTTTGCTTCCAGCTTCTCCACGAATTCGATCATGGGCGTCAGATGCTCGCCGTGAATGACGACGGCTTTCTGATTCAGCCGGCTAGTCACCTGGGGCGCTTTGAAGTAGGCGTGGAGCACATGACCGGCTACGTCCAACAGCCTTTCCTGCGCGTAAAGCCGTCCATCAATCATACCCATGGATTATTCCTCCTCTTTCTTATCTTTTTTCTTTCGGTGTTTTTTTGAAGGAACCAGGCGATAGTCGGGCGCGAACTGTCTCGTGATGATATAGCTTTTCCTGACTGAATCGATCAGCCTGCGCATGTTCACGACCGGATAGTCGTAATTGACATCGACAAACGGATTCTTCGAGGTCGCCGCCACGAGGACGCCCATGACCAGTTCAGAGGAGCGACAATAACCGAGTTTTCTCGCCGCGACGCCCACCGTCATGAAGGGTCTCGCGTCGACCATCAGATTCTTGGCCATCCACAGCGCCGAGCCGACCGAATAACCGAGGTTTTGAACGTGTAGCTGGCAAAGAGGGCCGTCGATAAGCGTCTTGCTGAGGCTCTTGTCCGAATGATCGATCTGTCCGGCGGCCGTGCGTCGGCGGCTGTAAACGAAGCTGCATCCGGCCGGTCCGCCGCAAAAACCGCAATCCGCGTCGAACGGCGTGTTCCTGCCGCGTATGTCGCCGAGGAGCACAATGCAGTCGGCCTCGCGCGCCATAACGGCCTCTACCCGGTACGCCTCATCCATCCGCTTGCATTCGGGAAGGTAGGACAGTTCCTCCATCTTTTCGGCGATTTCTTCCTGCTCTTGCTCCCCCCAGACAAGCTCGCCTTCCATGTGGTCCACACCGCCGGTGACCGGAGCGGTGTGCGCGGCGTTGAGCATCAGCTTTGCGGCTTCGACGGCATGCTTTCGACGGTTCTCGTCGGACGGCGAGAGCCACGGGAACTCCTTGCTGTGAATTCTCGGCATCATGCTCCTCCTTTCCGTGAGTTTTCCTCCATCATCATCGCTTACAGATAGCTCGCACCGACGAGCGCCAGGGCCTCATTGTCGCCGTCGGCGATCGTGCCCGCGCGGGCGTCGCGGAATAATTTCTCGATGAGGTACTCCTTGCTCAGGCCGTTTCCGCCGAAGATCTGAACGGCGTCGCTGGCAACATTGAGCGCAACCTCTGTGGAGAAGACCTTTATGGATCTCGCATGCTGGGTCGAGCCCATCGGAGCGTTGGCGGCGTTGTAGAGGACGATCCGCCGTAGATAAGCGCGCGAGGCCTCGACCTGTGTGAACATGTTGAAGAGCTTCAGCTTTATGTTCTTGTGCTCGATGATGGGGACTCCCCCCTGCACACGCTGCTTAGCGTAGGCGACGGCCTCGTCCAGGGCGGCTTGGGCCAGGCCGGTAAAGACCACGCCCATTCCCATATTGCCGTAATTCAGGGTCGCCTCGATCATTGTCGTCCCCATGGCATGGTCGTCTACGACCATGTAATTTCTCGGAATTCTGACATCCTCAAAAATGATCTCTCCCTGGTTCAGTGCGCGCATCCCCAGTTTGTTAAGGGGCTTGCCTCTGGAGACGCCGGGCAGATCCAGGGGCATCACTGCGATCCCCGTTCCCCGCATCCCTTTGGACGGGTCGAGGCTGACATTGAGAAGAGCGTGCGTGGCGACCGTGCCGTTGCTGACCCATGCCGATTTCTGGCCGTTGAGGACGTATTCGTCTCCCTTCAGGACGGCTTTGAGAGAGGGAGCGCGCTTGGGATCGCCGAAGGCCGGTTCGGTCCCGAACCACCAATCCGAACCGTGGTCCGGCTCGGTTATCGCCCAGCATCCATGAATCTTTCCTTCGGTGTCCTCGCAGTAATCCCGCGCCCAGCCCTGTATTTCTTGATCGTCACACATGGCTGCAAACCCGAAAGCGAAGTTGCTAATCAGACAGGCGGCAGTCACGCCAACATCACCATAGGACAACTCTTCGGTCATCAAGACCGACGACAGCGGATCGTTTTCCTCGGCCATGCCGCCGACCGCTTTGGGTATATCCAGATTGTGAAGGTCCAACTCGCGAAACTTCTTCAGCACATCCCACAACACGGACCCATCCGCTATAACATCGGCAGGGTCCGCGAGTGCGTCCAGCTCGATGCCTGCAGGACGGACAACCTCCATTGCGAATTTTCTCGAAAGATCACGCACGGCTTTCTGTTCATCGGTAAGATTAACGTCGAGTTCCATATAGCTCATTCACGTTTCCCCCTTTCCGCGCTTTTACATGCGCCCAGAAACTTGATGTTGTGGATTCGGCATGGCTGCTATTCCTTCTCATATTTCTTCTCGAGGAGTTGAGTCTTCTTGGTCGCCCTTTCAAGCGTGTTCGGTTTAAGCCACGTTATGGCCGGACGCACCTTGACGTCCTTGTGCATTTTTTCTTGTATTTCCTTTTCCAATGCCGGCAGGTCGCTCTCTTGGACGCCTTCGCCGTATTCGACCTTAAGCTTCAAGGGCGGTACCACACGCGGAGGTCTTTCCTCGAGCACAATCCTGAACGCGCCGGTCAGCCGGGGCGCAAACGAATGAATGACACCTTCGATGGCGGCGGGGTAAACGGGCACGCCCTTGACCTTCAACATGTCGTCGGCGCGGCCGACAATCTTGTAGCGGAATCCGCTCAGTCCGCACGGGCAAGGTTCGGTGAAGACTTGGTGGATGTCGTTCAAGGTGAAGCGCAGGTTGAAGAAGAACAAGGCTATCTCAGGCTCCAGCGGAGTAAAAACGGCCAGGCCCGTGGCGCCGTGCTCCATGGGAACCGGCTCGTTGGTTTCCGGGTCGACCAATTCGTATAGACAATAGTCGTCCGCCACCCAGTGCATGCCCTGGTACACCGGATGATCACATGAGCATCCGTAACCCGCGCCCATGTCGAATACCTTTGCGCCGTACTCGGTCTCGAGGCGCTGTCGCACCTCCGGGATTCCCGCTCCCGGCTCCGCGCCGCACAAAAGCATCTTCAGGCCGAGGCTCTTCACCGGCTCGCCGAGAACGTCCGGGGCGCGCTCGATAAGGTGGAGAGCCAGGGAAGGGGTTCCGCTGAAAACATTCGCCTTGAACAGTTTCATATACTGCAGTATCCGCTCGGTACCCGCCTCGGCGCCGATCGGTATCAGGGTGATGCCGGGATAATCCTTGTACCAGAGGAGATGCGGCGTACCGGCCGCGTGCATGCTCAGGCCGAAACAGATCGCCATCCGGTCGCCGGGGCGGAGGCCGATGCGCCATGCAATACGCTCGATCATGTTGGGCCCTCCCTGCAGGGCCTTGCGGAAATTCGGATACGGCGTGGGAACGCCCGTCGTGCCGGAGGTGGTCGTCAAGAGATAAAGGTCGTCCAGCCGCTCCTGGCCGAGCAGCGTCCCGAAGACCTTGTCGATGTCCATCCCGGACTCTTCGATGACCTCCCGGAACTCGGCCTGCCCGGCATAGGGGATGGCGCGCGCAAAATCATCGAAAGAACGGATATCCTCCGGCCTGACGCCTGCCTTTTCCATGCGACGCCGATCGAATGGAACCTTCTCGTAGCAATATCGAATCGACTGCTGCAGCTTTTCCCATTGCATCTCTCGCATCCGCGGTGTGTTCAGCAGAGGCTCGATCTCCATGTCCCAATATTTTCGCTCGGCCTGTTCCATGGGTGTTCTCCTCCGGCTGGGCTGGCGTCGATCAGAAGGCTGCGATCGGTGTCTTGACCCAGCCTTCGTCAAACGGTGTGATGTGGTCGAACTTCGTTGTCATTGATTTCCATTTCCACTCGCCATCCACCTTCACATACTCTTCCTCGTATCTTCCCTGGATCCAGACAGCGATGTTCTGGGTTTTGCCGGTGCAGGGAACGTGAACGTACCATCTGCCCACCGCGCGGTCACCGTCTACATCGATTATAGGGTTGCTGACCATGTGGGCCGAATAAGAAAGGCTTGATGCGACCACTACCCTGTAGAACGTGTCCACCGCCTCTTTCCCCTCATGGCGTCCCAGCAGATCGAAATCGATCCATGCGTCCTCCACAAAGTTGGTCATGAACTCATCCCATTTAGCGGTGTCACCGGCCACCGCGGCGTCCACCAGGTAGCAATACCGAGCCTTCAGTTTCTTTATCGCCTCGACGTCCTCGAGGGCAGTGATCCTCTCTTCCAATGTATCTGTCATGGCTTCGTCCTCTCCTCCAAATCTCCCGGGTTACCTTTTGAAAATGTGCAGTGTCATCGAGGCGGCGTCCAGTCCGAGAATGCCTCCTCCGTTATGCGTCATGCCTATCCGGGGTTCTCTGACCTGGCGCTCACCCGCGCGACCCTTGAGCTGCTCGACAATCTCATAAATCTGTCCGCAGCCCGTGGCGCCCACAGGATGCCCCTTCGTGACAAGGCCCCCCGAAGTATTCGTGGGCATTTTGCCCGTTGTCTCCAGATGTCCCTCGTCGATCCATTTTGGGGCCTCCTCGCCGGGGCAGATTCCAAGCTCGATCAGGGTGATGATCTCGGATGGCGAGGTCGCGTCGTGAACTTCGATGACATCGATTTCTTCGGGACCAATGCCGGCAGCTTCATATACTTTTGGCGCAAGACGCTGAGTCAGCGTGTTGTGCGCATCGGACGCCACCATGCCGCTTCCCGCCACGGAGGCCTCTACCCACACTGGCGCCGTCGTGTGTTTGGCCGCCATCGATTTCGAGCAGATGATGACCGCCGCCGCTCCGTCGCCGATGGGCGAACACATCATGCGAGTGAGCGGGTAGGCCACATCGCCGGACTGCAGCACCTCGTCCAGTGTGACCTCTTTCTGGTATTGGGCATGAGGATTCAAGGCGCCGTTTTTGTGGCTCTTTACGGAAAGCTTTGCAAAGTGCTCTTGTGTGAGGCCGTACCGTTCCATGTATTGCTTGGTGTAATAGGCATACATATCCATGAAGACGCTTCGCTTCTCGCCGCTGCCTTCTCCAAAAATCTTCTCGCCCGGGCTTTTGCCCGATCCCGTTTGTTCGAGGAGCGCTTTAAACATGTCGATATCTACAGCCGTTCCCAGTGCGCGGAAAGATTTCTTCTTGTCCTTGTCGTATAG
>CBDUSG010000039.1:0-11378 GCA_965369575.1 uncultured bacterium
CTTTACGCGAATACGGGCTATCCTATCTTCATGTGCCTGTCGACGATTTCACCCCCCCCTCAATAAAACAGGTCGAGCAATGCATGGAATTCATCGAGCAGATGATTTTCGGCAAAGAGCGACCGGTGGCCGTTCACTGCGGCGCCGGCTGCGGTCGGACGGGTACGGTGCTCGCCTGCCACTTTGTGCGAAGGGGAAACAGCGCGGAAGATGCAATACGAAAGACCAGAGAAGCGAGACCTTGCTCGATCGAGACAGATGGCCAGCGAGCGCTGGTTTACCAATATGAGGAGTACCTTAAGTACCGACCGGCGGCGGATTGACCGTGGAACCGGATTCCCGCCTGAGAAGTTCCGACAGGCCAAGATTCATCGCCGATGAGATGCTTGGCCGGCTCGCCAAATGGCTGCGGCTCACGGGATATGACACCCGATATTTGCGGGATATCCCGGATTCGGACCTCTTGCGCATCGCGGAATCGGAAGACAGGATCGTCCTGACGCGTGATACGCTGCTCGTCCGCCGCAAGAGCTGCCGCAACTATATCTTCATCCGCGACGACCATTGGCGCGGGCAGCTCAGACAGGTCGTCGCCGAGGCCGGGCTCGATCTCGAATCTGCGCTGACGATATGCTCGGTCTGCAACGAGCCGCTCCACGAGGCCGGCGGCGAATCCATAAAATCGTTTGTCCCAGCTTACGTGTATGCGACTCAGCAAAAGTTCGCCAGGTGCGGCGGATGCTATCGGGTGTACTGGGCGGCTACCCATACCGAGGGGATTCTCCGCGAATTCGCCGGCCTGTAGGAGGGGCCGTGACATGACTCGCAAGCTCGCTTCAGTTCTCATGATCGTTTTCTTGGTGGCGACCGCCGGCATGGTGGACGGCGGCGATGAAGCCGACGCCCAGTCACCATCCGCTTCCGATTCTGTTTCCGGGAAAAAGCTCGGCGTGCTGCCGCCTTCGGTGGCGGGCGCCTTTTATCCGGCCGACGCCGACAAGCTCAGGGCCGACATCGGCCGCTACCTCGAATCGGCGAGCCCGCCCGCGATCGACGGCGAGATAGCAGCCGTCATTGTCCCGCACGCCGGATACATCTACTCGGGGCCGGTCGCCGCCTATGCTTACAAGGCGATCGCCCGGCAGGCAGAAAAATGGTCCGGCGACGGCGATAAGGGGCTCGATGCGGTTTTTGTGCTCGCGTTCAGTCACAGGGGCGGTTTCAACGGCGTCTCCGTCTATTACGAGGGCTCGGTCGAGACCCCGCTGGGCCGCGCGGCGGTGAATGAAAAGATCGCCGGCGAATTCATGAGTCTGCATCCGCGCCTGTCGTTCTCGCAGCGAGTGTTTCAGGGCGAGCATTCGGCCGAGGTGCAGATACCCTTCCTTCAGTCCATCCTCCCGGACGTTCCGATAGTGCCGGTCATTTTCGGCCAACAGGGGGTCTCGAACATCGAGGCCGTCTCCGATGCGCTGGTAAAAATTGCGGAAAAATATCGGATTCTGGTTGTGGCGACCAGCGACCTGTCGCATTACCATCCATACGAAGAAGCGAACGCGCTCGATGGAGAAACCGTGCGGCTCATCGTGGATGGAAATCCGAGGAAGATGGTTCGCCACATCGACGAACATTCAGGCGCGATGTGCGGGCCGGCGCCGGTGGTCGCCGCTCTATCGTTCGCCGAGAGCCGGCATGCCGCTCCCGTGCTGCTGAAATACGCCAACTCGGGCGACACCGCCGGGCGAAAGGATGCCGTCGTCGGATACGCGTCGATTGCTTTCGTGAGGAACGAAAGTGCGAAGGCCGACAAGCCCGGGGCCGGGAACGCATCCGGCGCCGAAACGGAGGCGGAAGATTATCTCTCGGACGAGGATAAGGAAACGCTCTTGCGATTGGCGAGAAGCTCGGTCGAATCAATCGTTCGCGACAAGAAGATTCTTGCTGTCGAAGCGCCGGAGGGAGAAACCTTGAGGGCGAACGGGGCCGGCTTTGTGACGCTGAAAATAAACGGCCGCCTGCGCGGATGCGTAGGCCGCATGGAGGCGGTGACGCCGCTGTATCAAACCATCGTGCAGATGGCGGCGGCCGCGGCGACCCAGGATCGCCGTTTTCGCCCGGTCAAGCCCGAAGAGCTGGACGATATCCACATCGAGATTTCCGTCAACACGCCGCTTCGCCCCGTCGCGGGACCTGAAGATATCACGCTGGGAAAGCACGGAGTCGTGGTCGCAAAGGGTCTGCGGCAGGGCGTCTTTCTTCCTCAGGTCGCCGACGAGACCGGGTGGTCAAAGGACGAATTCCTCAGGAATCTGTGTGCGCACAAGGCCGGGCTCGAACCGGACGCCTATAAGGACGGCGCAAGGCTGTACGTGTTCTCTTCGATCGTTTTCGAGGAAGAAAAATAGCATCTTTCATGCCAAGGCGCGATGTGGGAAGACCATTTTTTGGAACAGAAAAATTTCGCTTGACAAAGAGAATCCTTGTGATATCATTTCCGCAATGGTGTCACGCTGGCGCGACTCACCGCTTCTCCCGAGCGAACTCGATTCGATCCGAAAATGCATCCTACTGTCCCACAGAGCCCTCGTAAAAACAAGACAAAGATTCTGATCATCGATAGCGATCCCGCGATGATCGGTCTTTTACGCGGTTACCTCGAGGGCGAAAAAGGATTCGTCGTCACAGCGGCCGAGACCGGCATCGAAGGCGCGAGGGCCGCCGTCGATTGCGTGCCGGACCTGATCCTGCTCGACTTCCGCCTGAGCGACATGGGCGGGCTCGAGGTGCACGACAGGCTTCGGCTCGAACCCGCGACCGAGAGTGTTCCCATCGTTTATATCTCGTCATTCCTCACGTTGCGCGCTGTCGAGCGGGCGAGCGACATGGGCGCAAAAGGTTTTCTGCGAAAGCCTTTCACTCCATCGGAAATATACAAGAAGGTAGCGACGGTGCTCGGCTCGGTTTAGCCGATCCGCCGGCCTCAGACCTCGCCCAAGAGAACCGCGATCGCTTTACGCCTGATCGGTATTCCCTTGACGCACGAGCATTGGGAGCAGTCCGCGCAGCGCTTCACTCCGAGCGAGACAGCCTGCGCGCGCCTGTCCGTCTTATCGCGCGGATCGAGGTGCAGCTGCGCGAGCCTGACGAACGCATATGGGCCCCCAAAATCCGCCTCTCTCCATTCGAAATTCGGGCAGCTCGAAAGACATCCGTAGCATTCGAGGCATCCTATGAGGTCCGGATAGGCCGTGGGAACCCGGATTTCGCCGAGCGCCTGCCCGGCATTCGCATCGACATACAGCCGATACTCCGTAATCCTCTTGTCGATCGGCGAGCGGTCAACGACAAGGTCTCTGACGGCGGGCAGCTTGGTCAGCGGCGATATGCGCATGCCGTCTTTTGCCGGCGCCCGGCATGCAAGCCTGGGGCGGTCATCGACCAGCACGGCGCACTCGCCGCACTTGGTGCCGCGGCAGCCATACCTGAAGGCCAGCGTGGGATCAATGTTTTCGAATATGAAAAGGAGAGCGGAAAGCACGGTGGACCCGGTCGCGAGAGGAACCGAATGAGTATGCGCGACGCAACTTCCCCGGGCGGGATCGTATCTTTCGACGACGACGCTTGCGGGTTCCATCAGGCATCCTCTCCAAGGTTCAAGCGGGCGTTCAGCACCTTGGCCTGCATCTTTCGCGGCATAAGGCTCAGGATGATGAATTGAATCCTGTCGCGGACGGGGTTGGGGCCGCCTTTGATATCCAGACCGAACTTTGTCAGAGAAACTTCCTCGGTCCTGGCGCTGACGGCGCCGTCCTCCATGCGAACGATAATGTTCTTCGGCGGATTCTTGTCATCGCGCTCCGGATAGTCCAGCCGAACGTGTCCACCGCGCGATTCCTTTCTCTCGGCGGCGCTGCGGGCGACAGCCTCGCCGACGACCAGCATCCGCCGCAGCTCGAGAGCGTCGATCCATTCGGTATTGAATTCCTTGTGGCCGGACACGCTCAAGTCATCCAGCTTTTCATGCAGCTGTGCTATCTCTGCGAGCGCGGCTTCTATCCTCGACGCATCGCGCACGGGACCAATATTGTCCCACATTACGGACTGCAGCCTCCGCTTGAGGTTCAGCGGCCTATGCTTCCCCGATTTTCCCCGGAGACTTTCGGCTTCCGCGCGGATGCGATCTATCCCGTCCGAATCGGTCGATAGCAATTCCGTTTTCGCCGCCGATGCGGCCGCCTTTTCGCCCGCCAGTTTTCCGAAGACGAACAGTTCGGCCAGCGCTGTCGAGCCCAGGCGGTTTCCTCCGTGGAGACCTCCGGCCGTCTCGCCGATTGCAAACAGATTCTTGACGGCGTGAACGCGGCAGTCCGCGTGGATGCGCACTCCTCCCATCTGATAATGGGCAGTCGGGAAGACGTCCCACGGTACTTTTCCCATTGCGGCCTCGTCGCCGTATGCGCGCCTGACCGCGTCGATCATTGCCGGGGAGGTGCGCCTGAGGAACGCAAACATTTTTTCTCCGATCACTCTCTGCAAATTCGGAGAGAGATCGAGCAGCGCGCCTCCATGCTCCGTGACAACGCCGCGCTCCTTCGCGAGCGCTATTGCGGTCGAGGCCTGGGCCCGGGTCTTGGTGCGAACGTCCTTCAGGATTTCGCTTCCGTTCACATCGACGAGCTTCCCGTATGGTCCGGCGACGGCGGGCTCGCCGCAGATAATTCCCACCATCGAGTCGGGATGCGTGAGGGCGAAGGGAATGAATTGCTGCTGCTCCATGTCGACAAGCTCCGCGCCGGCCTCGAGCGCGAGCGCGAAGCCGTCTCCGGTCATGGTTCGCGTGTTGCTCGTGTGCGGGTAGAAAAGCCAGCCGAGGCCTCCCGTGGCCAGGATCGTCTGCTTTGACGCGATCGAGATCGTCTCGCCCGAGAGCCTGTCGAGGCAGACGGCTCCGGTGACCGCGTTATCGCGCTTGAGCAACGCGAGGACCATCGTCTCATCGAGAATATGGATTCCCGCTCGCGCGGCGCTGCCCCTGAGGGCGGTGCCGATGGGTATCCCCTCGGAATAGCCCGAGAGCGAGCGCGGCATGCTGTGTCCGCCGAGCGCCACGGGCAGGGGAGCGGGCTCTCCGGAGGACTTGCGGAAGAAGATCAGGCCGAACTTCTCCATCAACTCCGCGCCCAGATGCGCGCTTGCGCAGTACTTTTCGAGCAGGGTCTGGTCGTTGAGGAATTCGCCGCCGACGAGCATGTCGCGCATGAGCGCGTCGGGCGAGTCCTTGGGCGAGAGGTTCGGTCGAAGCACCAGGCCGCCTGCGATGCGGGTGTTGCCGCAGCCGTAGGGGCCCTTGGAGATTGCGATGACATCCGCGCCCGCTTCGGCGGCCGTGACCGCTGCGACGAGGCCCGCGCCCCCGGCTCCGACGCAGAGCACATCGCACTCGAGCCTGGTCATGGGCGGGATTATACTACCTCTATCTCTTTGACGGCGAGCTCCATTCCTTCGAGCGTGTCGACGTCCTTCGATTCACACTCGGGGCACACGAACTCGTAGTCCTGAACCATGAACGTGTGCTCGCACGATTTGCAGACGCTCTTGATGGGAACGTATTCGACTTCGAACTCGGCGCCCTCGGCGATCGTATCTTTCGTAATGAACTCGAAGAAGAACGCCAGCTGGTCGCGGACGATCCCGCGAAGTTCGCCGGCGCGTATACGGACGACCTTCACCTTCGTCGCGCCGTTCCTCTGGGCTTCGTTGAGCACTATCTTCAAGATGCTCTGGGCAACTGACATCTCATGCATGATTCGCAGGCTTTCCTTTTGGTTAAAGCTTCCCTTTTTCCTGCATTATGGCCGTCATCAGATCGCGGAAGTTGCGTTTAGGCTCATGGAGTTCGTCGCGCCTTATCATCGACAGCGACTCGGTCGGACATACAATATTGCACAATCCGCAGCCGAGACATTTCTCGGCGTCGAGTTCGGCGACGTCATTGACCGTCAGCGCTCCGAAGTGGCACCTGTCCACGCACGCCTCGCACGCCGAGCACGTGTCCTCATCGATCCGGAGGACGAAGTGGGAGGTGGCGACGGCCTTCGGCTTGTTCATCTTGGTTATGCCGCCGAGGATGCCGCAGCAGCATCCGCAGCAGTTGCAGACGAAATTGATGCGCTTCTGGCTGTTGTCCGAAAGATGCACGAGGCCTTCCTCTTCGGCCCTGTCGAGCACCTTGTAGGCCTCCTCCTTCGTGATCCTTCGCCCGAAGTCGCGCTCGACGACGTATTTGGCGAACGGGCCGAACTGGAGGCACACGTCCTTGGCCCTGCCGCAGGATTTCTCGAGCAGTTCCTTTTCGTGACGGCAATAGCAGACTGTAAGCGAAATGTACTCGGTTTCTTCGATGAACTTGGAAACTTTCTCGTACGGAAACACTTCGACGCCGCCGGGAATCTCCTTTTCCATCACGATGACGCGCGCCATCTGCGTCTTCGAGGCGAACAGGTCCTCGCTCCAGCCGGTGTACCACATCTCGTCGAACAGGTGGGCGAGCTTCTTGGCCTTCTCGTTGACCTCGCCCTTCATGAACTGCAGCTCGAAGATGCCGGGCACGAGCGGGAAGATGCTGTAGCAGTCCTGCCCCTCCTGAACGCGGTGATAGGCGAGCCCCTTGTCGGCCATTCCCTCGAGGATCGGCCTGAGTTTGTCCTTGTCGCGCCCGAGGCTCTCGGCGATCGAGGGCAGCGGAGTCGGGAAGATGGGCATCTGTGCGCCCACCGCGGCCTCATCCTCGGTGAAGAGCGTCTGAAGCAGCTCCATGAACTTATCGGTCTTCGGCGCGCCCGCGGGAAATTCGTTCAGCTTGTCGATCAGGCTGTCATAAACGTTCTCGCTCACTGCGTCCTCCTGTCACGTCCGGGGTTGGTTGCCTATGCGTCGCGTTTTTGTTTGAGCTCGTTCGTCAGCCAGTCGACCCATGCGTCGAGCCCCTCTCCCGTCGTACACGAGAGGGGGAAGATGTTGAGCCTCGAGTTGATCCTGGTCGCGTTGCCGGTGGCCTCGTCCATGCTGAAGTTCGTGTACTCCAGCAGGTCGATCTTGTTGATGAGCATGGCAGACGATTCGCGGAACATCAGGGGATACTTCAGCGGCTTTTCGTCGCCCTCGGTCACGCTGAGCACCATCACCTTGTGGTCCTCGCCGACCTTGAACTCGGCCGGGCACACGAGATTGCCGACGTTCTCGATGAACAGTATGTCGATGGCGGAAGTGTCCATGTTGGCCACCGCGCCCCTTATCATGTTGGCGTCGAGGTGACACGCGCTGCCGGTGTTGATCTGTACGATGGGCACGCCGAACTTCTGCAGCCGGTCGGCGTCGCGGGTCGTCTCGATGTCGCCCTCGATTATGCCGATGCGCAGGCCCTTTTTACCTAGAATCTCGCACATGCGCTCGAGCAGAGTCGTCTTGCCCGCTCCCGGCGAACTCATCAGGTTGATGGCGAGAACCTTGTTCGAGTCGAGCTCGGCGCGAATCTCGTCGGCGATTACGTCGTTTGCTTTCTGGATGTTTTCGAGTACGGTAATCTTCATTTTTTCATGCTCCAATTCTTTGTCAGACGAATGCGCTTATCCCCGTCGCATATCTCGCTATTATGAGTTTCTGTATCTGCGTCGTTCCCTCGTACAGGCTGGCGACTCGCGCGTCGCGCATGTAGCGCTCGACCGGATACTCGTTCGAGTAGCCGTATCCGCCGAACACCTGGATCGCCCTGTTGCCGCACCTGGTCGCGGACTCCGAGGCGTGCCACTTCGCGAGCGACGTCTCGCGCGTGTTGCGAACGCCCTTGTTCTTGAGATGCCCGGCCTGGAAAACGAGCAGTCGCGAGGTCTCCGTGTCGAGCACCATGTCGGCTATCAGCTCCTGCACGAGTTGGAAGGCCGCGATGGGCCTGCCGAACGCCGTCCGGTCCTGCGCGTACTTGACGCTCTCGTCGAGGCAGCCCTGGCAGATGCCGACGCAGCCGGCGGCGACGCTGTAGCGCCCGTTGTCGAGCGCGCTCATCGCGATCCTGAAACCCTCGCCGACCTTGCCCAGGAGGGCATCGTCGCCGACCCTGACGTCCTCGAGGTTGAGCGACACCGTATCGGACGCCCGCAGCCCGAGCTTGCCGTGTATCGGCTGCGACGAGAAGCCGTCGGTGTCCGTATCGACCAGGAACGCCGCGATCCCCTTGTGTTTGAGGCTCCTGTCGGTCTGCGCGAAAATGATGGCGAGTTTCGCGATGCCCCCGTTGGAAATCCACATCTTGTTTCCGTTGATGATCCAGCTCGAGCCGTCCTTTTTGGCCGTCGTCGACAGATTGGCCGCATCGCTGCCGGCGTCGGGCTCGGTGAGACCGAAGCAGCCGATGATCTCTCCGGAGGCCAGACGCGGAAGATACTCCTGCTTCTGTTCCTCGGTTCCCCATTTAACGATGGTGAGCGCCACGAGCGACGACGTGACGGAGAGGACCGTTCGCATCGACGAACAGGCCCGCCCTATTTCCTCGGTCACCAGCGCATAGGAGATGAAGTCCATGCCCGCTCCGCCGTATTTCTCGGGGATCGCCGTGCCGAGTA
Source organism: uncultured bacterium (assembly GCA_965369575.1). Lineage (GTDB taxonomy): Bacteria > Abyssobacteria > SURF-5 > SURF-5 > SURF-5 > CBDUSG01. The sequence continues at coordinate 8,619 of CBDUSG010000039.1, forward strand.
TGCCGACGTCGGCCATCTTCTGCACGAGATCGGCCGGGAACTCCGCTCTCTCGTCATATTCGCGAGCGACGGGAATTATCTCCTTTTCCGCGAAGTCGCGCGCGGTCTGTCGCGCCGCCTTTTGCTCTTCTGTCAGGTCAAGGTTCATAGGCTGTTCCTTTATATGTATATGCGCGGTCTGGCGGAGCCGACAGGGCAGGCCGCCTGACATTGGAAACAATTATAGTACATCCCCGTCATGAAACCCTGCCACAGTCCCCTGAGATTCGCGCTCTTGAGGAGATCCGCCTTGCCGCCTTCGTCCGCGTCGATCAGTTTGAAGCCGAAGCGCATCAGCCCCCGCAGGCCGTATTCGAAAACCGTTTTTCCGCACGAGCGTTTGTCCGTCTTGCCCGGCGTTTCGAGCGCATTCGGCGGACAGGCGTCGACGCATTTGCCGCATTCGGTGCAGACTTGTTTCTTGATACGTCGTCCGGGCGCGAGCACGGCCGTCGTGAGCACGGTCGCCAGCCTCAGGCGCGGCCCGTATTTCTCGGTTACGAGGAGGTTGTTCTGGCCGTATACGCCGAGTCCGGCCTCGACCGCGGCCCGTCGGTGGTCGACCTCGCCGAGCATGCCCTTGACCTCGTCGCCCATGTTCATGGGAAGGAAGCTCGGTACCGCCAGCGCGGCGTGACCTGCGTCTTCGAGCACGCGAACGAGCGCGTGCGCGGCGCGATCCACGCCGGCGTATGCGTATAGAGTATCATGCTGCGCCATCTGAACGACCGGCGAATCGAGCGCGGCGAAGCTCTGCCTAGCGCCGAGCACGATCGCGCTGCGGGCACCCTCGAGCGGCTCGCACAGGATCGCGCCGGCCTCTTTGAGCGGCTCGATGCGGGCGACGCCGGCGATATCCGCGCCCAGCCTCTTGGCGCGCGAGAGGAGCTTTTGTCTATCAACAGTCATTATCGGCATTGTGAGAGAACGCGGGCGCGTTGTCGACTCCGGTGAAGCCGATTTTGCGGGCGGGCCCGCTATCTGACGAGCAGTCCGTCGACAACACGCATGAGCTGTCGCGCGTTGCGGCATTCGTGAACTTCGTCACAATATGGCATATATTCATGCATTACGCTATCGCCCAACCGCCACCCGGTGCGCGCCTCGGGATTGAGCCAGATTACGCGTTTGGCCTTCTCCGAAATGTCCTTGAAAGCCCATGTGCGCGGGTCGTTGCGGTTGTTGCGCGCGTCGCCGATGACGATGACCGTCGTCCTCGGCGTTACGGATTCGAGATACTCGTCGCGGAACTTGTGGAACGCGTAGCCGAAGTTGCTGTGCCCGTTGTAATCCACATACCGCGAGCCGAGCGCAAGCTCGATGGCCGCGTTGATCTCGTTTTCGGCGAAAAGCGAAGTCACCTCGGCGATCTGGGTCACGAAAACATATGTTCGCACTTTCGAGAAAAGGTCCTGGAACGTATAGAGAAACTGCAACATGAATCGAGCGGCATAGCTGACGGAGTCCGAGATGTCGCACAACGCGAAGACCTGCGGTTTTTCGCGCCGCCGGTTTTTATAGCACAGCTCGATGGGGATTCCGCCGTACTGCATGTTGCGCCGGATGACGCGCTTGACGTCGATCCTGCCGCGGCTGAGCCGCTTGTTGCGCAGGACCAGCTTGTCTTTCATCTTTCGGCCGAGCTTGGCCACGATATCCTGCATCATCGCGATCTCGCGGCGCGAAAGCTGGTAGAAGCTTTTGTCGAGCAGCTCGTCCTGCCTCCATTTCTCCATGTCGGTCAGCATGTTCTTCTCGAGTTCGCGCCTGACGAATTCTTTGATCGCCTCGAAGGCGCGCTTCATCTTCTGTTCAATGAACTGCATCAGCCGGTCGACCTCCTCGGGCGAATAACCCCGCCCGAGCAGTTCCTGCCGCAGTCTTTCGATCTCCTCCGAGAGCAGGCTCCAGCCGAGGCTGTCGCGGATTTTCTTCGAGAAAAAGCCGACCTGCAGGGGATTGCTGATCTCGCTCAGGCCCGAACTCGAACCGATCTGCATCATCATCATCTGGAAATCCGCGCCGAACTCCGTCTCGAACAGTCCTGCGAGGCTCCGGAACATGTCCCCGTTTTCTTCGAGGAATGCGTCGAGGAATTCCTGCATCGTCATCGAGCCGAACGGGAGCATGCCGAGGTCGCTTTCGTCGGCGTCCTTTTCGAGCAAGGGTTTGGTGAGCGAGGTGAAGTACATCTCGAAAAGTTTTTCGAAAGTCGAGATGTCGGCGCCTCGTTTGACGAGGGTCGAGCGCATGGCCGATTTGAAAGTCGGCTTGTCGCCGACGCCGAGAGTTTCGAGCGCGCGAAAGCAGTCGATGTTTTCCGACAGCGCGATCCTCACGCCGGAGGCCCGGAGCGCGTCGATGAATTCGAGAATCGTCTTGTCCATCGTCCGCTCCGGTCAGTTGAGCTTTCCGTCCGAGGTCGAAAGCAGGCTTTGCAGGTTGCTGCTGACCTTCTTGATGTCGCCCTCGTACTTGAGGAAAAGGTTCAGAGTGGCTTTTATCGTGTCCTCGTCGAGCGAGTCGACGTTGAGAATCGTGAGAGCGCGAGCCCAGTCGAGCGTCTCGCTGATGCTGGGCAGCTTCTTGAGATCGACGTGGCGCACTTTCTGGACGACGTCGACGACCTGTTGGGCGAGCGCGTCGCCGATGCCGGGCACCTTGAGTTTGACGATCTCGAGTTCTTGCCCGGACGGCGGGAAATCTATGTACAGGTGGAGG
>CBDUSG010000040.1:0-11231 GCA_965369575.1 uncultured bacterium
CGACGCCGAGGCCGAAGATGTGACCGATGCTGAGTTCGAGGCGGCCGAGGACGAAGAAGGCAAATAAAGACAGCCGACATACCAGAGCAGCGACGGATCTATTGCGGCCCGCGGCCGCATGGTTAGAGAATGGGCAAGCGTGACTATTACGAAATTTTAGGCGTTCCGCGCGACGTGGCGCCGGACGACCTTCGCAGGGCTTACCGCAAGCTGGCGATGCAGCATCACCCCGACCGGACGCGGGGCGATAAAGAGTCCGAGGAAAAGTTCAAGGAACTCTCCGAGGCCTACGCCGTCTTGACCGACGCCGAAAAACGTGCCAGCTACGACCAGTTCGGCCACGCCGGCGTCGACGCCGGATTCGCCGATTTCCGCGATTTCGGAGGGTTCGGCGACATTTTCGGCGACATTTTCGAGGATTTCTTCGGCGGCTCGACCACACGCCGCAGGTCGCACGCGCGCCGCGGCGACGACCTCGGATACACCCTCGACATCTCTCTCGAGGAGGCTTTCGAGGGTTTCGAACGCGAGATATCGATACCGCGGAAGGAATTGTGCGACGATTGCGACGGATCGGGCCTGGCGGGAGGAACATCACGCAGCACGTGCCCGATATGCAGGGGATCGGGAAGGCTGAGGCAGGCGCAGGGCTTTTTCAGCATCACGCGCACCTGCCACCGCTGCGCCGGAACGGGCACAATCATCGAGAATCCCTGCAAGACCTGTAAAGGCGAGGGTCGCACCCGCACGCTGAGAAAACTCAAGGTCACGATCCCCGCCGGCGTCGACTCGGGATCGCGCGTCCGCTATCGGGGCGAGGGCGAGGCCGGCTCGCAGGGCGGCTTCGCGGGCGACCTCTACATCATTGTCAACGTGATGGAGCACGGGCTTTTCGTGCGCGAGGGGAACAATCTCCTTTGTGAAATGCCTATTTCGTTCCCCCAGGCGGCATTGGGCACGCAGCAGGAAATTCCATCCCTTGACGGAACCGTTACCTTGAAGATTCCGGCGGGCACGCAGACGCACAAGGTCTTCCGAATCAGGGGCAAAGGGATGCCCGGCCTGCGGCGCGGTTACGGCAGGGGCGACCTGTTCATCAAGGTTATCGTCGAGACGCCGACCAGGCTCGATGATCGCCAGAGAGAGCTGCTCGAGGAATTCGCCCGAATCAGCGGAGAGGAAGTGCATCCGCTGACCAAGAAATTCCTTGATAAATTCAAAGAAGTCTTCGGCGCATAACGGGCGCCGCGTCCGCACAACAGTCTGCACGAGCGCTTCCCGATGACCACCCATCAATTCTTCATCAAGCAATCACAGATCGGCGCAGACGGATTGGTCACGATCGACGGCCCCGACGCCCGCCATATCAGGCTGGTTTTGAGACTCAAGAAGAACAGCCGCATCCGTCTCGTCGATGAAAAGCGGAACCTGCATCTGGCCTCGGTCGAAAACATATCCGAGCGTTCGGTCGTGGCGCTGATCCGCGAAACGGAAGGAGCGGCTCCTTCCGGCGCGCGGCTGACGGTCATTCAGGGTATCCCGCGGCTCCCGAAGGCCGACTTCATTGCGCAAAAACTGACCGAGTTGGGGGCCCGCAATATTATCTTCGCGCCGACCGAGCGCACTCCCTACACTGACGGTTTCGAGAGGATATCCAAAAAGCTCGGCAGGCTCAGAAAAATTGCGGAGGCGGCGGCAAAACAGTGTGCGCGCCGCGATATCCCGACCGTGGTTGCATACGACGGCCTCGCGGCCGCCGTCGAGGCCGCGGGACCGGATGCGCTGGTTCTCGTGGCCGACGAAAATTCTCCCGGCCAGTGCCTACGGGAACTCCTCGCCGGAGACAAGGGGAAATCGGCCGTCACCGTCATCATCGGGCCCGAGGGCGGCCTTTCGCCCGAGGAAACGGCGGCTCTCGAAGGCATGGGGGCGGCCGGCTTTTCGCTCGGCCGAAATATACTGCGCACCGAGACGGCCGCCGTCGTGGCCGCCGCAATAATCCTATACGAGATGGGAGAGATTTAGTTGGCGACGTTTCGAATAATCACGTTCGGCTGCAAAGTGAACCAGTGTGACTCGCAGATCATACGCGAGACTCTCGCCGGCTGGGGGCTCGAGCAGGCGGGCGACGGAGAGCCGGACCTGGTGATAATCAACACATGCACCGTCACAAGCACGGCCGATTCGAAGTTTCGCAAGGCTCTGCGCAGGATCCGGCGCGAGAATCCGCGCTCGCTGACGGCCGTGACCGGATGTTTCGCCAACAGGGCGGTGCTTTTCCCGGAGGAACTGCCGGAGGCGGACGTGATCTTCAAGATGCGGGATTTCGACGCGCTCGCGGATTTCCTGCGTTTTCATGGGATGCTCGGCGCCGATGTCGATCCGTCGGCAAGCGCGCAGACCTACTTCGCAGAGCACACAAGGGCCTTCCTCAAGATACAGGACGGCTGCGACCGTTCATGTTCATACTGTATCGTTCCGGCCGTTCGTCCCGAACTGTGGAGCGAAGAACCAGACAAGGTCGTTTCAGCCATAAACGACCTGTCGCGAAGAGGATACAACGAAGTGGCGCTGACGGGCATTCATCTGGGATTCTACGGCCGCAGCGGCCGCGGCAACGGCAAGAGCGCGCTCGTGGACCTGATGCGCAGGATCGAATCCGAATGCGACATACGCCGGGTCAGGCTGAGTTCGATCGAGATAAACGAGGCGCCCGACGTGATGCTGGATTTAATGGCGAATTCGGAGAAATTCTGCAAACATCTGCATCTGCCGCTCCAGAGTGGCGAAGATGTGATATTGCGCAGGATGGGACGCAGCTATTCTTCCGGGTTCTATTGCGATCGCGTCGACGAGATTCGGAGCAGGATTCCCGATGTCGGCATAACGACGGACATTATTGTCGGGTTCCCCGGCGAGACCGACGATCACTTCGACCGCACCATCGAGCTGGTTGAAAGGATTGGATTTGCAAAGATTCACGTGTTCAGGTTCTCGGCTCGGCCGGGAACGAAGGCGGCCGAGATGCGGCCGCGCGTGCCGCAGGGGGTCGTCAGCTCGCGCGCCAGGCGCCTCATAAGACTCGGCGATGAGGTCGCGACACGATTCCGCAAGCGATTTGTCGGACAGGTCGTCGACGTGCTGGCCGAGGGCGGCGGCGACGGCCATTGCGTCAATGGCGGATTTTTAGCCGGTTTCAGTTCCAACTACATAAAGGTTAGAGTTCCGGATGCGCCGCCCGACAGCGTCAACAGGATTTTGCCGGTTCTGCTCACCGGGGCGGGCGGAGACACCGGCGTCGCCACGGGCACATTGGTTTGAGCGTCTCGAGCAAAAAGGGGGTAAATGTCATGTCCGACTGCATTTTCTGTAAGATTGGAGCCGGGGAGATTCCATCGGACAAAGTCTATGAGGACGATTCACTGTTCGGATTCAGGGACATCCAGCCTCAGGCGCCCGTGCACATTGTCGTAGTTTCCAAAAAGCACATTCCGACGATGAACGACTTTACCGAGGCCGACTCCGAGCTTGCGTCGCGCATGCTGCTCGCGTGTCGGAAAATCGCTCGAGATGAGGGCCTATCCGAGCGGGGCTACCGAATTGTAATAAACTGTAACAGTGACGGCGGACAGTCTGTGTTTCACGTGCACGCCCACGTGCTCGGCGGCCGCAAGATGACTTGGCCCCCCGGTTAAATCCCGAAAAACAAACCGGTCGGTCTGTTTGACAAAATTACAATTCTGTGGTAAAATTCTGTGTGCGAGCAAAAGTCGGCCCGACCCTCGGAAATATTTATAAGTTCTCTGTTGACTGGGGGATACGTCACGATCCGAGGGGAAGGAAGCAAATCAACTCCCTCCTGGATAAGTGCCGCAAAGACTACGAAAAGCTCGACGAGAAACAAAAAAAGTCCTTCGATGAGGAAAAATTTTCGAATCCTTACTCCGACACGAGGATTCTTTTCGGGGAGTCAGATAAGCGCATCAAGTCGATCCTGGTCGGGATCGACATAGAGACAGGGGAGGTTGTACTCGCCGACAGGCTGCGCGGCGGCGGAAAATCCATCGACCTTCTAATGGCCCATCACCCGGAAGGCAGGGCGATGGCCAATTTTTATGAGGTCATGGAGATGCAGGCCGATATCCTTAACAAATTCGGGGTTCCGATCAACGTCGCCGAGGGCATACTGGAGGACCGCATTAGTGAGGTCGCGCGCAGGGTTTCGCCGGCGAATCACGCGCGCACGGTCGACGCGGCCAGGCTGCTGGGCATAGAAATGCTCTGCGTGCATACGCCTGCGGACAATACGGTAACGCGCTTTTTGCAGCGGCGGCTTGACAGGCGAAAGCCTCCTTTTTTGTCTGATATCATCGATTATTTGCTGGAAATTCCCGAATATCGGCATGCGGCCGCGAACAATGCGGGCCCGATGATAGTCGCCGGCGCCCCGAAGAACCGGGCGGGCAAGATATTCGTCGACATGACTGGCGGTACGGGCGGCTCGAAAAAGGCGTTCGAGAAATTGGCCCAGGCCGGAGTCGGCACGGTCGTCGGCATGCATATCGGCGAGGATCACCTGAAAGAGGCGAAAAAGAACCACGTAAACGTGGTCATAGCAGGCCATATAGCAAGCGACACGCTCGGGTTGAACCTTCTTCTCGACGGGCTCATCAGGAAATACGGGCAATTGCAGATTCACGCGTGCTCGGGATTTACCCGCGTGATGAGGGACAAGGCCGGCCGGGACCGGCGGGGCTGAACAATGGCGTACAGCATACCGCAGGAGACGATCGAGCGCGTTCGCGCGCAGGCCGACATCGTTCAGGTCATCTCCGAATATTTGACGCTCAAGAGGGCCGGAAGCAACTTTAGGGCTCTTTGTCCGTTTCATAAAGAGAAGACGCCGTCGTTCATGGTGAACACCTCGAAGCAGATTTTTCACTGCTTCGGGTGCGGGGCCGGCGGCAACGTGTTCGGATTCCTCATGCGGCACGAGGGGTTTACCTTCCCCGAAGCGGTCAGATTTCTGGCCGAGCGCGTGGGAATCCGGATAGAACAGGAGCGAATCGCCCCCGGACAGGGCGAGCTTCGCGAGCGGCTGTTCGAGCTGTACGATTATGCCGGGCGTTTCTATCACCGATGCCTGCAGAAGTCGCCGCAGGCCGAGGGCGCACGTAAATATCTGGAACGGCGGCAGTTAGCTGATAAAGCGATCGAGGAGTTCCGCCTCGGATATGCTCCGTCGGAATGGGATTCGTTCCTGAAGGCGGCCCGGAAGAAGGGATACAAGGATGATCTGCTCCTTGAGGCCGGGCTGGCCAAAAAGAGCGCCGAGGGGCGGGTATACGACGCGTTTCGCAACAGGATAATGTTCCCCATCTGGGGGCTTTCCGGAAAAATTGTAGCCTTTGGCGGGCGAACTCTCGAGGAGAATCAGCCGAAATACATAAATTCGCCCGAGTCGCCCATATACCATAAGGGGCAGATACTCTCTAACCTGCAGCGGGCGAAAAAGGACGTATCGAATAGAGACTCGGTAATCGTCGTCGAAGGGTACACGGACGCGATCCGGCTGGTTTTGGCCGGGATCGAAAATGTGGTCGCATCATCGGGAACGGCCTTTACCGAGGCGCAGGCGCGGCTGATCAAGCGATACGCCGGCGAGGTTGCGCTGGTGTTCGATTCCGACTCGGCCGGCATGGCGGCGACAGAACGCGGCATCGAGGTGCTTTTGGCGCAGAATCTGGCCGTGCGAGTCGCGGTCCTGCCGTCGGGCAAGGACCCGGACGAATTCGTCCTCGAAAGCGGCGCCGAGGCTTTTCGCGGCGTTATCGATGAAGCGCGGAATTTCATCGAATTTCACGTCACAAACGCGCTTTCAGGCGAAAATGGGGCCGGAATAGAGGACAGGATAAAGGCCGCCAACACGCTGGCGTCGCTCGTGGGTAAAATTCCCGACCCGATCAGGCGGGAGGAATATCTGCGGCTGGTCGCCTCGAGGCTGGGCATAAAGCCGGAAACATTGCATCAGGCCTCGCAAAAAACCGTTTACGGCGACAAGATAGAGGAGGAAGTCAAGCACTTCGAAAAGAGGCTTCAGCGCGAGGAAAAGGAACATTTATGGCTCATCAAGATGTTGATCGAGCGCCCGGAAAATATTGAAACCGTTCGCGAGCATCTCGATACAGAGTCCATACAAAACGAGGCGCTGAAGGAGCTTTTCGACGTCATCTTCCGGTATGAAGGGGACAGGATCGACGAGAGCGTCTTTTTAGACAGATTGCAAAGCGAGCAGGCGCAGCAGATGCTTTCGAAGCTGATGTTCGAGGAAGCGCTGAGAAAAGATCCTTTATATCCTCCGGAATGGTGGCGCGAGCACAAAAAGGGCCGTGAAGAAAAGAAGAAATTTGGAGATTTATCGAAGGAAATTGCAGAGGCTGAACGTAACGCGGACGTTGAACTTCTCAACAAACTGCTGAAGGAAAAACTGAGAAAAAAACGCAGCATGGCCGAGATCAAGAAGGATATGCTGAAGGTTTCGGTTGACGCATCCACCTAGACGGTTGTCGGCGGCTGTGAAAATCCATGGTAAGGAGGTAGGGCAGGATCGGCAAGAAAAAACCAGCGGGCAAGCCTGCGCCCAAAAGGGCCGAAAAGGCGAGGAGGGCGCGGCTTAAGCCCACAAACAACAAACCCAGGACAGAAAAGGCGCAAAAGGGTGACGGCGTGATACAGGCTCTGGAAAAGAAGATCGGCGCAAACGATATCGTCCGTGCGCTGATCGAGAAGGGCAAGAAGCAGGGGCAGCTCACGTATGACGAAGTAAACGAGATGCTGCCCGATCGGGTCGTCTCTTCAGGCGAGATAGACGAGATACTCATGACCCTCGGTGACCACGACATAGAAGTCGTCGAATCGTTGAAGCTCAACAAGGCCGCAGGGGACAGCTCCGCGAATGACGAAGAGGATAAGGAGTTTGCCCCCTCCCGCGTCGAGCGCGCTGACGATCCCGTACGGATGTATCTGCGGGAAATGGGACGAGTGCCGCTGCTGACAAAGGACCAAGAGGTCAGGATAGCAAAGAATATCGAGAAGGCCGAAGACGTGCTGAGGGAGACCGTCATCCGCACGCCGTATGCTCTCCGCGAGATCATCCCGATTCTCCAGAAGATAGCAAAGGACAAGGCCTCGATCGAGGGGCTGTCACAGGAAGATGACGACCGCAAGCTCAGAAAGCTCGGGGATCGGCTCTCGAAGATACTCGATTTTCTCCATAAGAGCGAGGCCGCCATCCGCAGGCACGAAAAGAGCCTGCAGCGTCCCCGGCTGGGTGACGCCACCAAAAAGCGGATTCGCGGCGAAATATCGGTCCAGCGCAACAAACAGGCGGCGGCGCTGCGCGAGCTCGATATCAAGTCGAAGGAGATCAATCGGATCGTCGTGAAGATTAAGGGCCTTCGAAGCAGGATAAAGAGCGCCGAGAACGAGATCAGGGCCATAGAGAAGGAGTTCAAGTTAAACGCCAGGAAGATCGAGGAATACGGCCGGAAGCTTCGAAAGGGAGAGATCGATTCGAAGCGGTTCGCAAGGCGCATACCGGTGACTCTGGGCCGGTTCATGGAACTCGAGCGTAAAGTCCACAACGCCAACCGCAGGCTCACCACGATCTATCACGACACTCGGATGTCCAAGCAGGGAGTGGCGGGGCTTATCGTGCGGATGGAAAAGAACGAGGCAGGAATCTACGGCGCGAAGATGGGGCTGGTCGAGGCCAACCTGCGCCTGGTGGTCAGCATCGCCAAGAAATATACCAATCGCGGCATGTCGTTCCTCGACCTCATACAGGAGGGCAACATAGGCCTGATGAAGGCCGTCGACAAGTTCGAGTACCGGCGCGGATACAAATTCTCGACATACGCCACATGGTGGATCAGGCAGGCCATAACCCGGGCCATCGCCGACCAGGCGCGCACGATTCGCATCCCGGTGCACATGATCGAGACCATAAACAAGGTCATCCGCACGTCGCGCCGCCTCGTGCAGGAATACGGAAGAGAGCCGACCCCGGAAGAAATCTCCGAGGCCATGCGGCTCGAGGTCGAAAAGGTGCGCGGTATCCTCAAAATAGCGCAAGAGGCCATCTCGCTGGAGACGCCCATCGGTGACGAGGGAGACAGCAGCTTCGGCGATTTCATCGAGGACAAATCGACCGAATCCCCCATAAACACGGCCGCGTTCACCGTGTTCCAGGAAAAGCTCGAGGAGGTGCTGCAAACCCTGACCGAGCGCGAGGAAAAAGTGCTGCGCCTGCGCTTCGGCCTGGGCGATGGCTACCCGCGCACGCTCGAAGAGGTCGGCAGCGTGTTCAAGGTCACGCGCGAGCGCGTTCGCCAGATCGAAGCCAAGGCCATCCGCAAGATGCGGCATCCGACCCGCAGCCGCAAGCTCAAGACGTTCCTCGACTGGGTCGTGGCCGAATAGCCACTACACTCAGCGAACGAATAATAATACCGGGACGTGGCACTCACGTTGCACAGCAACGAGCCGCGTCCCGGCTTTTTTCTTGACACCGAGTTTTCCCACAAAATTTCCACCGGAAATCCCACGGAATGAAAGCATAAGGTTTTTGGGAAGTTCTCAGGGGAAAACATCGCGTTATCGATCATGGCTCATGCTGCTGCTTTAGAAAACGGAAATGCACCCTCTTAAAAGCACTTTTATCCAAAAGACCGGCAGTACCTGGTGTCGTGTCAACCGTATATTGTCCGGTCTCAGAGTCCCGCAAAATGTCCAAGGCAAGGCACAGCCACGCAGGAGTATTAAGCATATTTCAAGTAGCTGCAACGCAACGTCTCATGTCGGCGGCGACTCGCCGCCGTCCAGGGCACGGTTGACACGACACCAGGCGATTGAATCAATTGCCTCACGGTGGGGGGTGTGCGAAAGTGGATTTAAGTAGTCAGGAGGCAGGATAGAGGATTAACAGGGACACTGCAGGTTTTGCCGCGGTAAATGGAGAGGGCTTGAATCCGCTCGCCGGGGAAAGTATGGAGCCGGAGTTTATTCGAGCCGGAATTTCTCCAACGCCATGGCTATGCGCACTTTGCTGACGGCTATACGCTGTGTATTGGCCTCGATCTGCAGCAGCAGGCGGATGCGCGCCTGCATCGCATGCAGCACGGCGACCGCGAAAATGGACACAAGGAGCGTCCCGATCACGAACATGACAGTTCGCGGCCAGCTTCCGAAAGGAGCCATTATTACCGTCGTCAGCAGTCCGATGGCGAGCGTCTCGATAGCGTAGCCCGCATATTTGGCAGTCTTTAGGAATCTTCCCATCTTTTTCTTCGATCCTTCCGGTATGAAGAGGCCGGCTTTTTCGTGATTATCCGGCATCGCGCCGACCGCCGTCGCGTCCTCCTCATCCGTTTCGACGCTATTCAAATAGTCCTGTATTTCATCCACGAGCTTGTCGATCTCGAACTGCTTCATTAATCTCCTCCATGTGGGCGTTTCCGTTCGCATCGGCCGCCGCTGGATAGAGGCGGACACGCACCCCCCGATTCGCCTCGAGACGGACCGAAAATGAGCCAGGGCCGCGCCCTGACATCGGCAATATGCCCCCCCATGAAGCAATAGGTGTGCCAAGACGGACCGACATGCGTCGGGCCCTGTGGTATCCTTCGAAATAACGCCGTAAGCACATTTGCCACAGGGCTTTACAAGCGCTGATCGCCGGCGCCGTCACACCCTGAAGCGAGCGCGACTCGGGGAAGCGGTTAGTGGCAATTATTTCCAGACGTGGAAAAAGAAGGTCTCTCGCCATGTGCGCACCATCGGCGTTTGTCCGCGGATGAAATGAGGCGGGTGGAATGCGACGGACGCATCGGATATCAGATAATTGTCCCACGGGGAATTGCCCACGGGCGCGAAGCCGGTTTCGCTTTATCGGGTTCGGTCAACCCGAGGCGCAGATCATTTGGCCGACGAACCGACCAGGATATCGAAGAACTCCATCTTCTGGCATATCAGGTCGGCCAGGTCCATCACCTTTTCGCCCTCGAGATTCAGAAGGCGGAACGCGCTTTCCTCTTTCGGCGAGGGCGCGAAGTCGCCTTTCATGTATCCGCCCAAGGCCTTGGTGATGGAATCGGCCACATGAACGATAGATGTCAGCACGTACGACTCACGGCAACTGAATGGAGCGTGATGGAACAGGATGCTGTCGGTCAGCATCGAGGGGAGATTCCAGTTCTCGGTCACCCAGTAGCCAATGTCGCAATGGGTGACACCCAGGATTTTCCTCTCGGCTTCCAGAAGCGAGATGCCCTCCATTTGCCCGAGAGAGACGATTTCGCGGAACTCGTCCGGAAAGTGCTGGTCGAGCACGATGCGCCCGATGTCGTGAAGCAATCCGGCCACAAAACCGTCATTTGTCTGAGCGTTGATGCGGTGCTGCAGCGCATCGGAGGCACAGGCGGTCATGAAGCAATGTTCCCAAAAATCGCGCTGTTCGAACATCTTGGTGCCGCCCGCAAACCGATTGAAGATGGAAACCGAGAGGGCAACGTTTTGAACCTCGGCAAATCCCATCAGAACGACCGCCTGCGATATGTTGGAGATGTCGCGTCCCGCCCCGTAGTATGCCGAGTTCGCCACCTTCAGCACCTTGGCCGTAATAATGGGGTCTTCCATTATTTCTTTTTCCACGTCCCGCGCATCCGCCATCGGATTATTCATCACCTCGAGAATTCTCAAGATGACATTGGGGAGAGTAGAAAGTTCCCTGATCTGCTGAGCCCGTCTCTTGAGGGCGGAAAACGAAAGAGCACCCATGTCGCCAACCTCCGCAAATTTCGAAGACGCCTGTTATCCTGCTGTCGCATAGGGATGAGAGCAACTTCTGTGCCAATTTCTGAGGATTGGCCCCCCAGGCGGAATAAGGGCCTTTTTATAGGGATTTAAGGACAATAACGCCACCCGGGAGAACGGCTTTCGGCCAAAACAGCATCCGAATTCTGTGCTCCGCTGCGACATTTTGGTAACCCGGCGGGGTTCCGAGCATTGCGGCCCGCACACCGGAATTTCCCGGCCGAAGACCCCGTTCGGGAGCGGATCGCCCTCGGCGCGGAAATATTCGCGCTTCACTCGATCAGGCCTAGTGTCGTGTCAACCGTATATTGTCGATCTCAGAGTCCCGCAAGTTGTCCAAGGCAAGGCGTAGCCACGCA
>CBDUSG010000041.1:0-11106 GCA_965369575.1 uncultured bacterium
ATCGCACAGAGCTGGCCCTGAAGGAGTCCGAAGACCGCTACCGAACGCTTGTGGAGAACTCGCTCGCCGGCGTTTATGTTCGGAGGGGCGGGAAATTCGCATTCGTGAATGAGCGATTGGCCAAAATTACCGGCTATTCGCAGGAAGAACTAATGGAAATGTCTCCGCTCGAACTCGTGCATCCGGACGACAGAGAGTTTGCCGGTGACCGAATGGTTCAGCGGGAATCAGGCGAGAAATCGGTGGAGTCGTTTCAATATCGAATTATAAAAAAGGGCGGGGAACAGCGGTGGGTCGAACTATTTGCAGCGCCGATTGAGTATGAGGGAGCCCCCGCTGTGCTGGGCAATGTCGCCGACATCACCGAACGCAAATTGGCCGAAGAGGCGCTGCGCGAGAGCGAGGAACGGTACAGGCTGCATTTTGAGAATATGCTTGATGTCATCTATACGGCCGATCGCAGTTTTCGCGTTACCAGCATTTCTCCCTCCGTCGAGGCCACGCTGGGCTATCGTTCGGAGGAGATCATCGGGCGAAGGATGGACGAGCTGAACTTTCTTGCGCCGGAATACTATGAACTGGCCTTGAAAAATACGGCGAGGATATTCGCCGGCGAGAATAATCCCCCAACTGAATACGAATTCATCGCCAAGGATGGAACGAGGAAAGTGGGCGAAGTCACCAGTTCGCCCTTGATCAAGGACGGAGAAATCGCCGGCATAGTCAGCGTCGCCCGCGATATAACCGAGCGCAAACAGGCCGAGAAGGCCTTGCGCGAGAGCGAGGCGAAATACCGGACGCTCTTCGACAACACGCCCGCTCAGATCGTTATGGTGGATTCCGACGGCAGGGTGACCGCCTTTAACAAGGCAAAACGCAATTCCGGAGCGAGACCGCCCGAGATAGGCGACATCATGTACGTCGACTACGCCTCACTGCACAAGAACGACATGCGGGCCGAACTGATGGATTGCATCGCCTCGGGCACGCCCAAGGAGTTTCCCGAACAACCCTACGGCAGAAGAATTCTGTCAATCAGGATGTCGCCGTGTCTCGGAGGCGCCGTCATCCTTTCTGAAGATATCTCAGATCGCAAACGCGCCGAAGAATGGCTCGAAAGGTCGCATTCGCTCCTGAGCGCGACCCTCGAGTCCACCGCCGACGGCATCATGGTCGTCGACATGCACGGCAACATGCTCAGCTCCAACCACCGGTTTATCGAAATGTGGGGCATTCCCGAGCAGGTCATGGCGTCGCAGGACGACGAGCAGGTCCGGTCTTTCTTCCTTGAACAACTCAAAGACGCCGACACGGTACTCGAGAGAGAGGACGAGGTCTATGCCAACCCGGACATAGAGCGCGTGGACGTTCTCGATTTCAAGGACGGCAGAACCTTCGAGCGTTTCGCCAGGCCGCAGAAGATAGGCGGAAAAAACGTGGGAATAGTATTCAGTTTCCGCGATATAACCGAACGCCGCCGCGCGGAAGACGAACTGCGCGAGAGGATGCGGCTGAATCAGATGATCCTCGACGCCATGCCCTGCATCGCCGTAATGCTTCGGCCAAATCGCGAAATCGTCGCCTCCAACAAGGCAGCCGTTAACGTCGGCGCCGTTCCCGGAAAGCGCTGTTTTTCCACGTGGGGACAGAGAAACGACCCGTGCCCCTGGTGCCTGGCGCCCGCGGCGCTGAAGGAGGGAAAAGCGCAGCACTTGGAAATCGAGGCGGTCGGGGTCGTGTGGGACGCGCATTGGATACCGTTGGGCCCCGACCTTTATCTGCACTATGCGTTCGACATCACCGAGAAAAAGGAGACGGAGAAAAAGATACTCGAGAACCAGGAGCAGCTCCGCTCTCTGGCCTCAGAGCTTTCACTGGCCGAGGAGCGCGAGCGCAGGCGCATCGCGAACCTGCTCCACGACCACGTCGGCCAGGCGCTGCTGGCCTCGAAAATCAAACTCGGAACAATCGGGGATTCGGACAAGCCGCCGGATAGCTCCGAGCCGCTCGAGGAAATTCAGGGGCTTATCGAACAGACGATCCAGGATGTGCGAAGCCTTACGTTCGAGCTCAGCCCGCCGATCCTCTACATGCTCGGTTTCGAGCCGGCGGTCGAATGGCTGACTGAGCAGGCACAGAAGCAATACGGCATCGAGTGTGAGTTCGTGAACGACGGCGAACCCAAGCCGGTCGACGATGACATTCGGGTTCTTCTGTTCCAGAACGTTCGCGAGCTGCTGGTCAACGTCGGCAAGCACGCTCGGGCTAAAAAGGCAACGGTTAGCGTCTCCCGGGTCGGTGACACGATCCGTGTCAGCGTCGAAGACGACGGGATCGGATTCGACGCCTCCAAAGTCGGATCGCATTGGGACGAATCCAGCGGGTTCGGCCTGTTCAGCATACGCGAGCGACTCAGCCATCTCGGCGGACATTTTGAAGTGAATTCCGAGCCCGGGCGCGGTGCCCGGGTGACCCTCGCCACCCCACTGAAAACCGGCAAGGAAACCACCGAGGAGAAATGAGATGAGCATAAGAGTCCTGCTGGTCGATGACCACCAGATTATGCTGCAGGGTCTCCGAGCCCTGCTCGACAGGCAGCCCGACATGGAGGTCGTGGCAGAGGCCGGAGAAGGACGCACGGCCCTCCGGCTCGCCCGAGACATGCTACCCGATATCATCATCCTGGATGTCGCGATGCCCGACCTCAACGGCATCGAGACCGCCCGCATGATCATCTCCGAAAGGCCCGAGACGAAAGTGATCGCACTATCGATGCATTCGGACAGAAGATTTGTCGTGGAAATGCTCAAGGCGGGCGCCTCGGGCTACCTGCTCAAGGATTGCGCCCTGGAAGACCTCGTCCGCGCCATCCGCGTCGTGATGGCCAATCAGACCTATCTATCGCCCGAAGTGGCGGGCACGGTCGTCGAAGAATACGTGCGCAAGTCGCGCGACAAAGAGCCATCGGCGTTTTCCATATTGACTGCCAGGGAGCGCGAGGTGCTTCAACTGCTGGCCGAGGGCGTGAGCACCAAGAACATCGCTTCGCGCCTGCACGTGAGCGTGAAAACCATCGAGACGCATCGCCAGCATATCATGGAAAAGCTCAACACCCACAGCATAGCCGATCTCATCAAGTACGCCGTCCGCGAAGGTCTCACGAGTCTGTAAGCCCCTCCGGATTTTCCGTGGCCTTGCCTTTTCACGCCGCCTCCAGACCTCGGACCACCAATTCAGGTTTTGCGAACAGCATAATCAGGGTTTTCCCGATTGTATTATCGTCTAAAGTATAGTAAATTCTTGTATAAGAGGCAGCCCACAGTGGCCCGAACCATTTACACCCATGTCGGCGGGTTCGCTTGTTCCACCCACCTGGAAGCAGTCGCAAGCGGCCCGCCCTCCCTTTTTCAACCCACGACACGAGATTCTCCGCCTCCCTGCGCCCGGCCATTCCAAGAAGCGGCGCCGCCGGCCGCGGCGATCACGGGCACTGGAAAATCCCCACGGGACAATGAAACCCCTCATCGACGGATGATTTGATAATCAGGAAGATGCATGATATATTATCTTTGTACCTAATTTATCCAGAACTGAAAACTTATGTCTGGGCAGACCCCAGCGGTGCCTTTGTGGCTGCTTGCGGAAGGGTGGAGCATAGGCGTTGCTCGTGGGTCTGCCCTTTTTGTTTCCCGGACAGCCTAGCAGGGAAATGGCGCAATTCGCATCCGCCGCCGAACGCCTTCCCCCCGCTTATCTCTCGGTTTTCAGGCAAATCGCGAAGCCGGCTCACACCTAATAATTACGAAAGCGTGAGGTAAACCTCCGTTTTTACCGGTAAGTGGCGCCGCGCCTTCAGCCGCCTTCACCTGTACCCAACGGTACAGAATGCACAAAATTACACACATTGTTGCGATCTCCTGCCTGCCGCCACGCCTGTAAGTATTGATTGTTGGCACATTTAAGGCATAGTCGAAATGCCCGAGAAAATGGCATGCTTATTGCTCTTCAGTATAGGACGGGGTAGGAGCACAACTGTAGACGATAGATTCAGAAACCAGCGAAGGGAAACAGTACAGCACAACTACAATCGATCCACTAAGCATCTTGATCCACCCTTCCAACTTTCAGGTACGGCCTGACGGCGGCTCACGAGATGCAGATGCAGCGCAACAATTTCTTTTCAGGAGACAGTGCCGATAGGGGCAGATTTCGAGCGACCGGCCTGCATTCTCCCGCCAAGGGTGGATCGGGCTCGCCGTTGCGAAGATCTGTCCTTTTTCTTTTGTTAAGAAAATCGGGCAGATCCCGGCGAGCGGTTTGTGGCTGCCTTCGGAAGGGTGGAGCAAACATACTTCTCGTGGGTCTGCCCATCATTTTCCGGCGGGGATATGCCCAGCGCAACCCACATGGAGCTTAACCAATGCCAGATAAGGGCATCAAGGAAAGAATCGACGAACTCTCCGAAGCCCTCGTTTTTGCCGAGCCCTCCGATCTTCAAGCGCTGAGCGGCCTGCACACTCAATTCGAAGAGATCGGCAGGTGGGCGGGCGAAAACTCGCAGCCTGAGATCGAAAAGGCGGCCGCGGAAACGGCCGGGCTCATCGAACGAGTCATTCTCGACGAAACGCCCGATGCCGATGCCGCCATGCAGGTCGTCGGAAGCGTGGTCGCATCGATGCAGGCCGTCATATGCGAAGGCGTCGCCGCCGCAGAAGTCGGCTTTCCTCCGGAACTGGGGCTGAGCGAGGCCGCCGAGACTTCCACGGGAATTCAGCATCCGACATCGTTGCCCGCCCATGCCGACGAAACGATATTCGCCGAATTCCTTGCGCGCCAGGCCGAAGGCCTCCACGAGATGGAGACCCTGATCCTCGGGCTTGAAACGTCGGACAATGGAAACAAGCTGAGCGAGCTTCGTCGGTTCATTCACACGCTCAAAGGCGAATCGGCCCTGCTCGGACTCGCCGACGTGGAAGAACTCTGTCATACGACAGAAGACGCGCTGAACGAGAACCGGCCGGATACACTCATAGACGCCCTGCTCGGGATAAAGGATTGGCTCGGCATCGCCTTCGACGCCTATGCCGGAAAGGGGCCTGCCCCGGGTCCCGTCGACCAGGCCCTCGCGCTGCTCGCCGACCCGAAATCGGCTGCCGAAAACGTCCGAGCGGCAAGCGAGGCGGAGGCTCCCGAACCAGAGCCCGAAGTCGAGGAACCTTCGGAGCCCAAGACCCTCGAGGCCGACGCCGCACTGCTCGGAGATTTCGTCCTCGAGGCCATGGAACACCTTGAGGCGGCCGACCTCCACCTGCTCACGCTCGAGACCGAGCCCGAAAACGAAGAGGCCTTCAACGCAGTGTTCAGAGCCTTCCACACGATCAAAGGCGTGGCAGGCTTCCTGGCGCTCGACCAGATACAGTCGCTCTCGCACGAGGCCGAGAACCTGCTCGACCGGGCACGCAAGGGAAAGCTGTTGCTCGAGGGCGCCACGGTCGATGTAACCTTCGATGCGGTTGACGCGCTCAAAAAACTCGTCGGCAGCGTCCGAGACTGTCTCTCCACCGGCGAGCCGCTCGAGCCGGACGCGTCGATACCGGCGCTGCTCGCAGAGATTAAAGACGTCTCCGCGGGCAAACCTTTGGGGGAGCAGGCGCCGATCCCCATCATCGCCGATGCGGCAAATAAGAGATTGGGCGATATCCTCGTCGAGACCGGCGCCGCAACCAGAGAGGGTGTGCAAGAAGCCCTCACCACCCAGAAGGAGACCGAAGAGGATTGGAAGCTCGGCGAGCTTCTGGTGATGGACGGCGAAGCCTCGGCTAAGGACGTGGCCCGGGCGCTGCGCGCTCAACAAAAGGCGGAAGCCGCGCGCAAGGCCGCCGTTCACGTGAAAGAAACCGTCAAGGTCGACGCCGACCGCCTCGACAGGCTCATCGAAACCATCGGCGAGCTCGTTATTGCCGAATCAATGGTCTCGCAGTCTCCCGAGCTTAATAGCATCGCATCTGCCGAACTTGCCAGACACGTGAGCCATCTCGATAAGATCACCCGCGAGCTGCAGGAGATGGGAACCTCACTCAGAATGATTCCCGCGCGCTCGACCTTCCAGAAGACGGCGCGTCTGGTGCGCGATCTCGCGAAAAAGGCCGGCAAACAGGTCGGCTTCGTCATGTCAGGCGAGGATACGGAACTCGACAAGTCCGTCGTCGACAGGATCGGCGACCCGCTGGTTCACATGGTGCGCAATGCGGTCGATCATGGCCTCGAGGCAAGCGCCGAGGAACGCGAAAAAGCAGGCAAACCGTCGACCGGCGTGGTCACACTCCGCGCGTACCACAAGGGAGGCAACATCTACATCGAGGTCGAGGATGACGGGCGCGGGCTCGACCGCGACGCCATCCTCGCCAAGGCGCGCGAGCGCGGCATGCTGGCAGACAGCGAGACGCCCTCGGACCGCGAGATTTTCAACTTCATCTTCGAGCCGGGGTTCTCGACCGCCAAAAAGGTCACAGACGTCTCGGGCCGCGGAGTCGGCATGGACGTCGTCAGGCGCAACATAGAGGCGCTCCGCGGACAGGTCGAGATCCGCTCCGAAAGGGGCAAGGGCAGCGTTTTCATCATCCGGCTTCCGCTCACGCTCGCCATCATCGACGGCATGGTGATACGCGTCCGGGCCGAGCGTTACATCATCCCGACGCTCTCGGTCATCATGTCCATCAAGCCTGAGGCCGAAGACCTTTCCACCGTGCTCAACAGGGGCGAGATGCTCATGTTGCAGGGCGATCTCATTCCGCTTTTCCGCCTGAGCGCGCTGTTCAACATCGACGACACAGAGCAGGAGGCCACCAACTCACTCGTTGTCGTCGTCGATGACGACGGGAAACGAACCGGGCTGATCATCGACGAACTGCTCGGCCGGCAGCAAATAGTCATCAAGAGCCTGGGCGAGACAATGCGCGGGATACCCGGCGTCTCGGGAGGCGCCATCATGCCCGACGGGCATGTGGGCCTCATCCTTGACGTCGGCGGACTCGTCAAGCTCGCGAATATGGGCGGAAACGGAAAACCGTGAATGCTGCGGGAAAGGACATCCGGAGAGCCGGATTCCCCCGCCAGGGGCAAGGAGGAAAGCCAAAAATGGTAACCACGGAGGAAGGTGAGAAGCATATGACGGAAACCGCCAGAGTTTCACTGGCCGAAAGGGCGGGCAAGTACCTGACCTTCAAGCTGATCGAGGAGGAGTACGGCCTCGAGATTCTCAAGGTGCAGGAGATCATCGGGATCATGAACGTGACGCGCGTTCCGAAGATGCCCGACCACGTTCGCGGCGTCATCAATCTGCGCGGCAAGATCATCCCGGTCGTAGACCTGCGCCTGAAGTTCGGCCTCGATTCGCAGGAAGACACCGAGCGCACCTGCATCATTGTCGTTCAGATATCTCACGGCAAGCAGCAGGTCACCACGGGCGTCATCGTCGACGAGGTGTCCGAGGTGCTCGACGTGGCCGAGGATCAGATCGAGGACGCGCCCTCGTTCGGCGCGAGCGTGGACACCGAGTTCATCCTTGCAATGGGGAAGGTCGGCAAGAAAGTCATCATGTTCCTCGACATCGACAAGGTGCTCACGAGCAGGGACATGGCCGCCATCAGTGGAGTTGCGGACTAGGCACGACACAGCGCCCCAATTTCGGAACCCCGGCAGAGGAGACCAACGGAGGAGACTTACGATGGTCAAAGACATTAAACTGGCCACCAAGCTGCTTGTGGGTTTTCTGGCCGTGGGTATACTCCCATTCGCGATCATCGGGATTGCCTCGCTTAACAAGGCCAGCAGCGCGCTCTCGAATCAGGCCTTCAACCAGCTTGAAGGCGTGCGTGAGATCAAGAAAGCGCAGATCGAGAGTTTTTTCAATGAGCGCCGGGGCGACATGGGCGTTCTGGTGGAGACCGTCGGCACGCTCAGGCACGAGGCGTTTCTCAAGCTCGAGGCGGTGCAGACGATCAAGAAGAAACAGATCGAGGGCTATTTCGGAGAGCGCCTCGGCGACATTTCCGTCCTGTCGGGCAACGGCGCCGTCGTTGAGGCCGTTATCGCCTTCGAGGAAGCCTTTGTGGCCGACGGCAACAAAGTCGGCGGGGATCAGTGGAAAGCGGTCGAGAAAAATACGCCCGATGGCTCGAGCAGTACAACAACGAGTACGGCTACTATGATCTGTTCCTGATTCACAATGACGGAGACGTGGTCTACACCGTGGCGAAGGAATCGGATTTCGGAGAAAATCTCATCGAAGGCTCGCTCAATGACAGTGGTCTGGGCAACTGCTTCAAGAGGGCGCTCAACGGTTTCCGTTCGAGGGAAGAAAGAGAGGACACAAAATGTTCAAGAACAAATCGTTGGGGGTAAAGATCCTCACAGGTTACATGATCGTCGTCGTGTTCGTGATGATCACCGCGGGGGTCGGCTATAACGGCATCGAAAATGTCGCAAAGAGCCTGTTCATCGTCGGGGACGAAGAGGCCCCGATCATCGAGATGGCCAACGAGATGAAGCTCAGTCTGATGACGGCCAGAAACACGATGGAGGAGTTTAGAGGCGCTTCCTCAACGCTTGCCACGGACGACGAGTCAAGCCTGAACGCCATCGAAAAGGACTATCAGAAGACGCTGGAGGATTTCGACACCTTCGCAGAAGCCATCCTCGACGGCAAGACCCTCGACGACGGCATGGTAGTCATCAAGACGGATAACGAGGCGTTGGCCAGGCTGGTCGAGCAGGCCGATCGGGTCCACAACACGAAGTTTCAGGTCGCGGCCTCGGACATGATGGCCCGCGGCAGGGAACTGCTCAAGGCCAAGGCCGAGGCCGACGAGGCGATGGAGGAGATGGAGGAGATATTCGATGAGGTCCTCGCCGACGCCGGCGCCACCGAAGAAATGATCTCGGACGAGATACAGAAACGGTCCGCAGAGGCCAACATCGGCGCAGAGGCCATGGCGATCCTGCGAGAGGAAGTCCCGCTTGCCGACATGGCCAACGAGCTTAAAATCAGCCTTGCCGAAACCCGTATTGCCCTCGAAGAATATGTCCAGAAAAGGGATACGGAGGAGCTCGACGAGATCGAGAAAAGATATAAAGAGAAGATCGCCGCGTTCGATTTCTGCGACGCCGCAATCCTCGAGGGCGCCGAGGAAGACGGCATGAAGATCATCGCCACGGACAACGAGCAGATCAAGGCCGCCGTCGAAGAGATGGATGGAAATCATACCGATTTCCAGCAAAGGGCGGCCGAAATGATGGCCGCACACCGCACGATGATCGAGAAGGCGGCGCTGGCCGGAGCCGCGATGGAGAAATTAGACTCGTCCGGCGAAGAGGCCGCGTTGCTGCTGGGCCGCGTTGAGAAAGCCGCAGGCAGGGAAATGGCGATTGCCAAGAGCGACGGCGCACTCTCGGTAAAGCTCTCGACCACATGGATGATCGTGACGGTAACAGTCGCCGTCGGCCTGGGAATCCTGATCGGTATCCTGATGACGGGCTCGATCACCGGCCCGCTCAACCGCATCATCGATGGAATGAGCCAGGGCGCCGAGCAGGTGACGTCGGCCTCCGGGCAGGTTTCGGAGTCGAGCCAGCAGATGGCGCAGGGCGCCAGCGAGCAGGCCTCGAGTCTCGAGGAGACCTCATCCTCGCTCGAGGAGATGGCCTCGATGACCAAGCAGAATGCCGATAATGCCAAGCAGGCCAACTCAATGGCGGCCGATGCGCGCAAGGCGACCGAGAGCGGCCGCGAGGCGATGGTCCGCATGTCGGATGCCATCACGAAGATCAAGACGTCTTCGGACGAGACGGCCAAGATCGTCAAGACCATTGACGAGATCGCGTTCCAGACCAACCTGCTGGCGTTGAATGCGGCCGTCGAGGCCGCGCGCGCGGGTGAGGCCGGCAAGGGCTTCGCGGTCGTGGCCGAGGAGGTGCGCAACCTGGCGCAGCGCAGCGCCGAGGCCGCCAAGAACACCTCCGAGCTCATCGAGGGCTCGCAGAAGAATGCGGAAAACGGCGTTGCGGTTTCCGGCGAGGTTGAGGGCATCCTCAAGCAGATAGCCGAGAACGTGCAGAAGGTGACCGAGCTGATCGGCGAGGTGGCCGCTGCCAGCGAAGAGCAGTCGCAGGGCATCGAGCAGGTCAACACTGCGGTCGCGCAGATGGACAAGGTGACGCAGTCCAACGCGGCGAACGCCGAAGAATCGGCCTCTGCCAGCGAGGAGCTTTCGGGCCAGGCCAGAGAGCTCAGCGAGATGGTCAACGTACTCATCGGTGTTGTCGGCGGCAGCGCAGCTGCAAATGGGGCATCGAGCGTCGGAACAGCTCAATCACATAGGAAGGTCAACACCGTGGGCCGGAAAAACCGGGTGCACGGGCCGCTTCAGGATCATGATACCGGCGGGACGAAAGGGCATAGCCTCGCCCCTGTCGGAGACAAGAGAGTCGTAAAGCCCGAGGAAGTCATCCCGATGGATGATGACGACCTCAGGGAGTTCTAAAAGCCAGCGCTAACCGGCGTGAAAGCGGGCGAAGGGCAAGAAGCCCCTTAGCCCCTCCCGCCGCCACGCAGCATATGGCAATGTTGAATAGGAGACCGACGGACGAGATGAAGAATCCGAGACGACGACATGCGGAGAATGCGTTCGTTGGATTTCCATGGGGCGCCTGGCGCTCCTCTGGGGGTGCTGCATGAGTGACGCGAAGTCAGATTTACATTTGCGAGTGACCGAGGATCGCATGAAGGTGCTTCTCGATTGTCCGCTGCCGAAGGACGATCTGGATTTACTGCTCACGCGCCTCGAGGTAGAACTGATGTCGCTCGATGTCACCGATCCGCCGAAGCGGGCCGAGATGGAGCAGACGCTCCGCCACGCGGCCGGCGGGAACGATGAGTGCCTGAAAAATGCGGTCCTGATGGAAGGCAGAGCGCCGACTCCGCCGAAGGATGGGATTATTAAATGGGCGCAAGACTTTTTTGAGACCGGATTTGCCGTCGACGGGGAAACGGGCGCCATCAACTACCGCGAGCGCATGCAGCACCTCGCGGTCGAAGAGGGCCAACTC